>JAFQRV010000037.1 GCA_017409905.1 Bacilli bacterium | reverse complement strand
ATATAAAAATGATTATATAAATAAGAAATTAATAAATGATATTTTTAAAATTATTCAAAAAGATAAAATAATTTTATGTGGTAAAAATATAGAAGAATTAATAAATATAATAAAAAATAAATATTATAACTATTTTTACTATGAAGATCATAACAATTTATATATAAAATTAGCATTAAAAAATTAATAATGTTAATTTTTGTAAAGTTTTAAAAAACTATTAAAAAAATTCTTTTCTTAAAAGAGCATATTTGATATTATGGATTTGTCCCAAAAAAAGTACTTTGTCGATTTTTGTCGCACGATATTTATTGCAATATAAATACTCGGTATGCAATAATTAAATCATGAAGGAAAGAGGTGGGATGTATGCATGGAAAAGTAAAGTGGTTTAACAATGAAAAAGGTTACGGCTTTATAGAATATGAAAATTTGGAGGATATTTTTGTTCATTATTCTGCAATTGTCAAAGAAGGTTATAAAACTTTAGATGAAGGAGCTCTAGTTAATTTCAAACTTGTTGAAACTTCTAAAGGATTACAAGCAGTGGATGTAGTAGAAGAACAAAAAACTATTGTGTAAATAGTTTTTTTATGTCCAATTTTTTATTTAATGTGTACACCCATTATTTTTCTAGAAAGTACTCGTTTAAAGAGAATTAATTCTCTTTTTTATTTGTTTGCCTATTTTATTGTTTGTGGTATAATTTAAATAGGAGAGTGGTTTTATGAAATATAATATTAGAGGAGATAAATTAACTGTTACTAAATCTATTAAAGACTACATTGAAGAAAAGTTAAATAAACTAAATAAATATTATGAAAATTCTAAAGAAATAGAATGTAAAGTTTTAGTTAAAACTAAAAATAATTTACAAATAATAGAAGTTACTATTCCATTAAATAAATTTATTTTAAGAGCAGAAGTAGAAGATAAAGACTTATATGCAGCGATAGATTCAGTTGTAGATAAATTAGAAGGTCAAATAAGAAAAAATAAAACAAAATTACAAAATAGATATGAAAAAGTTGAGATCCCAGAAATGAATTTAGATTTTGAAATTGATGGAGATGAAGAAGAATTAGATATTATTAAAAGAAAGAATATAGATACAAAACCTATGAATGAAGAAGAAGCAGTTTTACAAATGCGACTTTTAAATCATGATTTCTTTGTTTTTAAAAATATAGATGAAGAATGTGTATCAGTTATTTATAAAAGAAAAGACAATAAGTATGGAATTATAAATGTAAAATAAAGGTGTTAAAGCCTTTTTTTATATTTTGTAAAGCAAAAAAATGGTGTTTAACTTTGAGAATGGAAATAGACGTGTTATAATTAAAATTGAGGTGGATTATGGGACTATTTAAAAAATTACTTGATAGTGAATATAAAGAATTAAAAAGATTTGAAAGTATTGCTGATCAAATTGTACTTTTAGATGAAGAAATGCAAAAATTAAAAGATAAAGATTTTGCAAAAAAAACAGAAGAGTTTAAAGAAAGATTAAAACAAGGAGAAACTTTAGATGATATTTTAGTAGAAGCTTTTGCATTAGCAAGAGAAGCAGCTTCAAGAACTATAGGCGAAAAAGCATATTATGTTCAACTTTTAGGTGGACTTGCAATACACTATGGTAATATTGCAGAAATGAAGACAGGTGAAGGTAAAACATTAACAACAATATTGCCGGCATATGTAAATTCATTAACAGGTGAAGGTGTACATGTAGTTACAACAAATGAATATTTATCAAGTCGAAATGCGGAATGGATGAAACCAGTTTATGATTTACTTGGTGTTTCAGTTGGAGTTAATTTAAGAGAAATGTCTTCTCAAGAAAAAAAAGAAGCATATAATAAAGATATTTTATACTCAACAAATAATGAGATAGGTTTTGATTATTTAAGAGATAACATGGTAGTAAGACTAGAAGATAGGGTTCAAAGACCACTTAATCATTGTATTATTGACGAAGTTGACTCAATATTAATTGATGAGGCTAGAACTCCACTTATTATAAGTGGTGGTAAATTTAATACTAGAAATTTATATGTTGATGCAGATAAAGCTGTAAAAAAATTAAAAGAAAACGATGATTTTGATATCGATGTAAAAACAAAAAATGTTTCTCTAACTGAAGAAGGAAGCAAAAAAATTGAAAAATTATTTAATTTAAAAAATTTATATGATTTAGATAATACTTCTTTAGTACATCATTTAAATCAAGCTTTAAAGGCAAATTATGGATTTAAAAAAGACGTAGATTATGTAGTACAAAACGATGAAGTAATTATTGTTGATCAATTTACAGGTCGTTTAATGCATGGGAGACAATTTAGTGATGGATTACATCAAGCTATTGAGGCAAAAGAAAATGTTACAATAAATACTGAAACAAAAACTATGGCAACAATTACATTTCAAAATTTATTTAGAATGTATAAAAAATTATCAGGTATGACTGGTACTGCTAAAACAGAAGAAGAAGAATTTAGAAACATATATAATATGTATGTTATAGAAATTCCAACAAATAAAGAAGTAATAAGAGATGACTATGCAGATTTAGTTTATCCAACTTGTAAAGGAAAATATGAAGCAATTATAAAGTATGTAACTGAAATACATAAGACAGGAGAACCAATACTTATAGGTACAATTTCAGTAGAGGCAAATGAGTATTTAAGTGGTTTGCTTAAAAAAGCTGGATTAAAACATGAAGTTTTAAATGCTAAAAATCATGAAAGAGAAGCAGAAATTATTGCAAAAGCAGGTGAAATTGGTGCTATAACACTTGCAACAAATATGGCGGGTCGTGGGACTGACATTAAATTAGGTGATGGTGTTAAAGAACTAGGTGGACTTTGCGTAATAGGAACAGAAAGACATGAATCACGCCGTATAGATAATCAGTTACGTGGACGTGCTGGTCGTCAAGGAGACCCAGGAAAAAGTCAATTCTTTGTATCTTTTGAAGATGATTTAATGCGCCGTTTTGGTACTGATAAAATTAGAAACATGTTAACTTCAGTTGGATTTGAAGAAAGTCAAGCAATTCGCTCTAAAGCATTAACAAGAAGTATTGAAACAGCACAAAAAAAAGTTGAAGGTAATAATTATGATATAAGAAAAACATTACTTGATTATGATAATGTTTTAAATGAACAAAGAGAAATTATTTATAATAGAAGAAATGAAATACTGGAACAAGAAAGTATTCATAATAATATTTTAGAAGTATTTAAAAATACTATAACAAATTTAATTGAAAGTCATTATACAAAAGAAGGACAAATTACTAATGAAGATAAAAAAGAATTAGTTGAATATGTTAATACTAATTATTTAAAAAATAATAATTTAAAGTTAAATGATATAGAAAACTTAAATGATCAAGAATTAAAAGATGTAATCTATAATTTAATTATTAAAGACTATGAAAAGAAAATGATTGATTCACCAGTAATGAACGAATTTGAAAAAGCTATTTCACTTAAGATAATTGATTCAAATTGGGTAGAACATATGAGTGCTATGGAACATTTAAAAGAAGGTATCTCACTTCGTGGATACGGTCAAGCAAATCCAATTCAAGCATATACAATGGAAGGATTTGAAATGTTTGATAATTTACTAATAAAAATAGAAGAATTAACAGCTCAATTTTTACTTAAAGCGGAAGTAAAACAGAATACTGAAAGAAAGCAAACATTAAATGGAATAGCAAATGATGGAAAAGAAACTCTTAAATCATCACCAAAAAGAGTATCTAAAGTAGGAAGAAATGATGCTTGTCCATGTGGGAGTGGTCGCAAGTTCAAGCAATGTTGTGGTAAATAAACTCGGAAACCCAAGTAAATAAAGGGAAAAACCGAGTTTTTTCTATTACATAAAAATGGTATTTTTTGCTCCAAAAATCGTTTTAGATAAGTTTTAGATAAGTTCCAGATAATTTAAATACTTAAAATAAACAAGTAAACAATTAAAATAACAACTTAGGCTTCAATTTTGTAGAACTCATTAAGCATATCATTAACATTTGAAAATGAATCTTGGAACATATGTGAGTAAGTATTAAGAGTCTCCGTAATACTAGCATGACCAAGATATTTGGAAACAACTGTTATCGGTATGCCTTTATTGATTAAGAAGGAAGCACATGAATGTCTAAAGTCATGAATTCGAATCTCCTTAATCTCAGCTTTGATAGCATTGGCTTTTTTTCTTCTCCTAGCCAGAGGATATGTTAAAGCTCGTAATCCAAAGTCTTCTCCAAAAACAAAAAAGTCTTCATTAAAATTTTTGAATTGTTTAACATAATTATAATATTCTAATAAATCATTATAGAATACATCTAATAAAGGCAATACTCGTTTACTAGATGCTGTTTTAAGACTACAGATATAATAATCATTTGTATTACGATCAACATTTTGAACTTGCTTTGAAATAGACATTGTCTTCTTTTCAAAATTAATATCCTTCCATTGAAGTCCACGAGCTTCACCAATTCTAAGACCACAATGAAATAGTATCTTCCATAAACATCTATATCTAGGATCTTCTTCTACTGAAAGGAAAATCTCAAATTGAGCAGGAGAATAGATTTCTTGTTCTTTTTTTACTTCATCTGGATTTTTAAATTTTTCAATTAATTTTAAGAGTTGACTATAATTATAATTATAATATTTAATTCCAAAATTGATTAGAGTACATAATACTTTTAAAACATCATTTTTAGAAACATCATTTAGATTAGTTTCTTTATTCATTCGTTTCTTCCAATCTTCAACATGTGTAATGTTAAAGCTAGAGCAGGGAATATTCCATAAAGATTTTAGGTGTTTTTCTTTATAAGTATAACCTTCCTTTGTTTTTCTTTTTACTTTATCATCTTGAAAAGCTAGAAACTTTAACCAGAGATCACCAAGAGTCATTTTCTCAGGTGCTTTATTATTTTGTTCAAGTCTATTTAAATGTTTTCTTTCTTCATCTTTTGCAATAGCTCGAGTCATAAACTTTTTACTTGTATATTTTACAATATTACATAAGCTATCAGTATATTGAATTTTGTAGAACCAACACTTACCATCTTTGGTAGGTGTGCTAGATTTATAAACAGGCATAAAAAATATCACTTTCCTTTCAAATTTATTCAAATAATTGTGTAAATTCCTAAAAAGTGATATAATAATAGTCGAAGACCAAAAAAATATCCTTTTAGGAATGTTTTAAAGTTTCGTAGACTTTTTAAAAAGGTTTTCATTTCGGATTTGCTTTGCAGAGCAAGTCCTTTTTTTTATAAATATTTTATTAATTTTTTTGCTACACCCAATATCTCAATTGGCATAGTTTCTATTTCATCTTTAGTATAAAGTCTAGGCAAGAAGCCAGAACTATTATCCATATTCAATGGAGATAGAATAATACCATCATCCTTAATTGTAACTCTTTTAAATGTGGCATCACATCCATTAATACGGACACAGCAATCCTGACCAGAATTGCATACAGGTGTTTTTAAAAATACAACCGTGTCACCATCTTTATACTGTGGCTCCATAGAATCCCCCGTAATCTTTAAAGCAAAGTACTCCTTATTCCCTGTGATCCAATCAGCAGGAACTTCTTCATAATCAATTGTGTACTCATCTTCTATTGCTTCCATCGGAACACCAGCAGGTATTCTACCAAGAAGAGGAACTCTGACAACTCTCTTCTCCATACTAGCAAGTCTGGTATTTCTATCCCAAACATAATCTTCGATTAGATCAGATTTTTGAATACCAAAGTAATCAGCTAGTATTTCGATTTTATCCATTTTAGGATAAGACTTACCATTGCACCAATCACAAAGAGTGGTGTATTTCATTTCTAATTCATCTGCTAACTTATGTCGTTCAACATTAAATATTTTCATGAAACGATTTAAGTTTCTAGCAAAGACTTTATTATTGTCATTACCTTCTACTGCACTCATGATTATTCTCCTTTCAATTATCATTATAGATTAAATCGTATTTTTTTGCAAGATAAAATGTAAAATAATACGAAAAAATCATAATTTTATACAATGGGTTATTGACAATACGAAAAAATCGTATTATTATTAAACTAGAAGGAGGTTACAGGAAGCTAATGAGAGATTATTCACTAAAGGCATTGAGAATAAATCTTGATTTAACATTGGAAGAAGCTTCAGCATTAATAGGTATTAGTAAGTATACATTGTTTAATTATGAACATGGCAGAACAGCACCAAGCATTGAAATATCAAAGAAAATAGCAGAAGTCTACAATGTAGATATCAATAAGATCAGATTCTCACCGAATAAGAAAAAGAAGTTAGCAGTAAAAAAATGAGAAGTAATTATGAAGTAAATATAGAAGTAAAAAAAGAAAAAAATAGTTACATATTTTTTTTACTAGCAGAATACGAAAAAATCGTATTTTAAAAAGTCTACGAAACTTTAAAACTTTAAAACATATGAAAGGATAGGAAAATGAAACCAAAAAGAAAATTGAAAAATTGGGTAAAGGTAACACTTGTTATTTTGCCTATAGCAGTGATTATTAGTCAGCTGTTTTTAATTGGTCTAAATATAAAAAAGATAGCTGAGAATCAACCAGAAACAATCATAATAACAGAAAGTAGGTGTTATTGTGGTTAAGAGTTTAACAGCTAAAGAAATATTAAAAATTATAGAAAAAATGTGGGCATCAACAGATGACATAAAAAAACTTGGATGTGTAGGAAATAATAAAGCATTAAAAATTAAGAATGAAATTAAAACCAGAATGCAAGAAGAAGGATATGCAATTCCAAGAAATTTAGTAGATATGAAACTTGTTACAGAATACTTTAACATTGATGAACAAAGAGTAAAGTTCTTAGCATCAAAGGGAGGTGTTTGTAATGAATGATTTATTACCATTAAATAATAATTATAATCAATCTATTCCAGAAGAAAAAACAAAAGAAGAATTAGAACTGATATCTAAACTTCAAAAGAAGAAAAATAAAATAAGAAAAGAACTAAAGGAAAAAGGAATATTACCTAAAGGTGCAGTTAATGAATATGATAACTACGAATATTTTAGTGAAGCACAATATAAGGAATTATTCACAGACCTATTTAGTAAACATGGAATTGAATTATATATTACAGAAATTGACTATGGAACATTCGAAGGTACTGATAAACAACCATTTGGTAGGACAGTAACTTTAGGGTGCAAACTAATTGATATTGATACAGGTTATTCAGAAGTAAGTAATCACACCGGAGAAGGATTAGATCGTGGGGATAAAGCAGGATATAAAGCTACAACAGGAGCAATTAAAAGATTTTTATCTTCTACATTTTTAGTAGCTACGAAGGATGATCCAGAAAGAGAAGATGAGAAACCTAAGAAGCAAACATCATATAGTAAACCAGCACCAAAGCAAGTTAAGAAAGTTGTTAAAGGTACAATATCTCCAGTTCAAGATAAGACACTTAGAGATTTGTTTAAAGATGATAAAAAAGAATTATCACAAATTATGAAAAGTTTAAAAAAAGTTAAAATCGAAGAATTAAGCAAAGAAGAAGCATCAGAGATTATCAAGAATAAGAAGGGAGAAAAATAATGAATGAATTAATAACAATAGTTGAAGATAGAGCAATATTAGATTCTGAAATGATACAGAGTTTAATAGTAGTAGAAAAACAAATGAAGGAATTGAAAGAAATCCAAGATACATATAAAAGAGCTATAAAGGAAGCAATGGAAAAGAAAAATGTTATAAAACTTTTAGATGAAATATCAGGGTTATCCATTACTTATATCTCAGCACAGACGAATCTAGAGAAATTTAATAAAGAGAAGTTCCAGGAAGAACACCCAGATTTGTATGACCAATATGTCACAATGGATGGAAAAAAATCAGCCTACATTACGGTAAAAATTAAATGATAGAAACATGGGAAATAGCAGGAGGGATACTCGAATATATTGATGAAACACATACATACATATTCGATGGAGTAATCCTTCCTAGCATTACTCAAATACTAAAAATAAAATTCGGAAACAAATACAAAGATGTATCAGCAGATGTATTAAAAAAAGCATCTGAAAGAGGAACTCAGGTGCATCAAGCAATAGAAGACTATGAGGTCAGAAATATAGATACAGAAGGATGCAAAGAACTATACAATTATAAATTTTTAAAAAAACAATTTAAGTTTGAATGTATAGGTAATGAGGTACCAATCGTTCTATTTTATGATGGGAAACCTGTATCTGCCGGAAGAATAGATTTGATACTAAAAGAAGGAGAAAATGTAGGAATCGGAGATATAAAAAGAACGAGTGTATTTGATAAAGAATATGTTACCTATCAAACCAATTTATACAGGATAGGTTATCAACAAACTTATGGAGTAAGTATTACATTTTTAAAAGGTCTTCATTTAAGGGATAAAGTCAGAAAATACATTGACCTACCAATAAATGAGGAAATGTCATTAGAACTATTAAAAAAATATTTAGAGGAGGAAAATAATGAACAAAGTTGAATTAATAGGAAGACTAACAACAGATCCTGAATTGAGATATACAGAATCTGAAAAAGCATATACAAGATTTACAATAGCAGTAAATAGGAAATATAAGAAAGATGATGAAAGTAGAGATGCCGATTTTATTCCGGTTGTAGCATGGGAAAAAAGAGCTGAAACTATTTGTCAATATGTAAAAAAAGGTAATAGATTAGGAATCATCGGAAGAATACAAACAGGAAGCTATGATAAAGAAGATGGAAGCAGAGGATACACATATGATGTAATAGCTGAAGAGTTTGAATTTTTAGAAAGCAAAAATAAGGATGATAGACCAGCACCAGAATATACAGATCCAGAAGATCCATTTGCAGACTTTGGAGATAGCATTGAAATAAGTGATGATGACTTACCATTCTAATGAAAACCACAATTAAAATAAGACAAGTATTTAGAAACATACAAAATCAAATGTTTTTAATGGAAAACCTATTCTCAGATATAGATGTTGATATAACTAAAAATTATGTAATTGAACTAAAAGAAGTTAGATCTAAAAGAACTTTAAAGCAAAATAAAATGATGTGGGCATTAATTCGTAAAATAGCTAGTCACGAAGATATGCAACAAGAACCAGATGAAATATATATATCAGCATTAGAAGAAGCTAATCTAAGAAGCACATATTTACTAGCTCCTGAAGAAGCAGAAGATGAATTGAGAAAAAACTTCAGAGCTGTAAAGGTTGTAAGACCAGAACAATTTAAAGGAAGAGAAATGATAGTTTATAAGTGCTTCTTGGGTAGCTCCAAACTTAATACCAAAGAAATGAATCAACTATTAGAAATCATTAAATATTGGGCTGAGGATTTAGGAATAGATACAAATGAAGAGCATTATACAGAATAAGAAACAATGTTTTATATGTTCTCGAAGATATTGTCTACATGACCACCACATATATTTTGGCACAGCTAGAAGAAAAATTAGTGAGAAAAACGGATTTAAGGTATGGCTTTGTTATCAACACCACGAAGGAACATTTGGTGTACATGGTAGCAAAGGTCATGAAACAGATTTATATTTAAAAAAAGTGTGCCAAATAGAATACGAAAAAAAACATAGTAGAGAAGAGTTTATAAAATTAATAGGCAGAAATTATTTAGGAGGAGATATAGATGAGTGATGGAGTAATAATAACTTTAATTATTTGTATAACCTTATTAATAATTTATCTCATAGATAAGAAGAGTAAAAAATGAATTCGGAAAAAAAGTTTTATTGGATAAAATTAAAAACTGACTTCTTCAGCAGAAAAGATATTGATTTTCTATTATCACAGAAAAATGGAGCAGAGTATGTTGTAATATACCAGATACTATGTCTAAGTACAGCAAATAGCAATGGAGAATTAAAAAGCACAATAGGAGAAATTATTGTTCCGTTTGATATTGATAAAGTAGTTAGAGAATGTAAGTATTACGATATCGACACCGTAAGAGTTGCTATGTCTTTATATAGAAAGCTAGGACTTATATATGAACAAGATGATGGAACTTTAAAAATCTCTAATTACCAGGAAATGGTTGGAAGTGAAGCCGGAAATGCAAATGCACAAAGGCAAAAAAGATTCCGTGAAAGACAGAAACAACTAAAATTAGCCGTTACGAATAGTAACGATAATAGTAACACCAATAATAACGAAGAGATAGATAATAGAGAAAAGAGTAAAGATATTATAGAAGAAGAGAATCAGATAATAGAATATGAGATAGAAGAAGAGGAACCAAAGGTTCCTTACAAAGAAATCATTGAATATTTAAATAGTAAAACCAATAAAAATTATAAGCCTAGCAGTAACAAAAACAGATCAGTAATTGATGCCAGGTTTAATGAAGGATATACATTAGAAGATTTTAAAAGAGTTATTGATATAAAAACAGAAGAATGGTTGAATACTGACTTTGAACAATTTCTAAGACCTGAAACCTTATTTAGTAATAAGTTTGATGGATATTTAAATCAAGTACCAAAGTCAGAAAGAACACCAAAAAGAAAAGATAAAGTTTTATCTACATTGGAGGCAATATATAATGGATCAATCAGAATTGAGTAAGATAATAGCAAAACTAAAAATTGCATATGCTTATTATTTCAAAGAATTAGATGAAGATTTAATAGTAGCAATGGCTAGTTTATTTTATGAAAATTTAAAAGATTATGAATATGAAAGAGTTAATAAAGCAATTAATAATATAATTAGGAAATCAAAGTATATGCCAAGTATATCTGATATTTTAGAAGAAATAGATAAGATAGATAAAATAATAGAATTTGATATTCTAAAAAAAATGCTAGAAGATGGCTATTTCAAATATGGAGCATACGGAGAATTAGATTCGGTACAGCAAGTAAGAAATTATGAGAAAGCAACGATGTGGTTAGAAAAAGGAATAATTCCAGAATGGCTACTACAAGATATGATGAAATATGGGTATAAACAACCATTAGCATATACAGAAAAGAAACAATTGGCAGGACAGCTGTTACTTGGAGAATAAGAGGTGGTGGAATGGAAGAACAAGTATATAGTTATCTGATATCCAACCATATAGGAAAAAAGAACCTAATCAAAAATGTAGAATTAAGAAAAATGTTTAACATTAACAGTGATAAATCGATGAGAAAAGTTATACAGAACATCAGAGAAAATAAAGATTACTATTTAGTGGTAGGGAGTATAAGTGGAAAAACAGGAGGCTTTTATATTTGCCAGACAGAAGAAGAAATTGATGAAACCATAAATAACATTAAACACAGAGCAAATCAAATGCATAGAATGTGCCACATACTGAAATGGAAAAAAGACAAAGTAATCAAAGGATGAAATGACTAAAAAAGAACTCTCAAAGTATTATTATTTAAGCAGAGAAATAAAGGATCTGGAAGAGAGGATCCAAACATTACAAAATCAATCAGTTGGAGTATCTAAACTAACAGGAATGCCATTCAGTAATGAAAAGAGTAATCCGGTAGAAAAAAGAGCCGAGCTGTTAATAACATTAAAGAATAAGTTAGAAAAAAGAAAAACTAAGTCTTTAGAAGAACTAATAAAAATAGAAAAATGTATATCTGCTATAGAAGATATAGAAACCAGGATGATTATGACAAAGAGATATATAGAACTTAAAAGTTGGGAGAAAATATCAATGGAAATGTATATGAGTGAGAGAACTTTATTCCGAAAACAAAAAGCATATTTTAAAGAGGCTAATAATGAAAGAACTATTTGATTTCATAAAATTAAGAAAAAAATATAATACCTTAGAAACAAAATATGAATCTCTGGTTGCAGATGTAAAAAATGAGTGTTTTAAAAAAATATTGGATAAGATCGGAGAACCATTAGAGATAAAAAGATTAAGGGAAGAAAATAAAAGATTAAGAATAAAACTAAAAGAATTAAAAAAATGCACGAAAGGTTAATATTTATGTATGAAATGCCAAAAATGGCATTTAAAACATTAAAAACAACACTTCATACTATGATTAAAAATCATCAATCAATGCTAAATCAACTACACAAATAAGTGTAGTTTTTTGATGGATCTTATTAACAGGATCTGTGGTATAATACATGTACATAGAAACCGGAGGTGCATTATGGAATATATACATTACGGACACGAAAACTTTGATATAAAATTATTTAATAAAATTAAGAATAGACCAGAAGCAGTAAAACCAATCGGTGGGTTGTGGGCAAGTAGAGTAGATACAACAGATGGTTGGATAGATTGGTGCAAAGGAAATGAAATAGATTGGGCAAGATTAGATGTGAGCTTTAAATTTAAATTAAAGCCAGAAGCCAAAGTATTACTAATAGATAGTATGGATAAATTAAAAGAATTACCAAAACAAAAAAGTATTCTAGGACATTCACCTTGGACTTTGCTAGATTTTGAAAAATTAGCAGAAGAATATGATGCAGTAGAAGTTATATTAAACAGGGGATTATACTTTGAACTCTATGGTTGGGATTGTGACTCAATAATAATTATGAATCCAGAAATTATAGAATTGATAAAAGAATAGTAAATCACATAAAAGATTTGCTTTTTTTATGGTATAATATAACTGAAAGACAAATAGTAATTTGAAAGTGAGGTAAGAAAATGAGAACATTAACTAAATAAGTTTGGCATAAACTTCGATTATGCCAAAAAAAGGAGGCATAATATGTTAGAAATAAAAGATTTAACTATATCTATTAATGATAGATATTTAATTAAGAATTTAAATTTAATACTAAATAATAGTGATAAACTTGCTATTATTGGTGAAGAAGGAAATGGAAAATCCACTCTATTAAAATCCATTCTAGGCATTTGTGAATATGCTGAGATAAGTGGAAATATTAATCTAAAAGGTAATAGAATTGGTTATCTAGAACAATCTATTAGTGCTGATAAACTAGATCAAAGTGTATATGAATTTTTATTTGTAGACGAAACTGATTATTATGATAAAGTTAATAATCTATATAAATATCTAGAATTAATTAATTTAACTGACGATATATTAAAACAAAAAATTAGAACATTATCAGGCGGAGAAAAAGTCAAAATTAGTATTTTGAAATTATTATTGAATGAATATGATATTTTATTTCTAGATGAGCCAACTAATGATTTAGATATTGAAACATTAGAGTGGTTAGAAAAATTTATTAATAGTACAAATAAACCAATTATATATGTTTCACATGATGAAACTCTACTTGCTAATACAGCAAATATGATTCTACATTTAGAGCAAATAAAAAAGAAAACTGAATGCAGACATACATTATTAAAAATTGGTTATGATACCTATGTTGAACAAAGACTTAGAAAAATAGAAAAGCAAACACAAGTTGCAAGATCTGAAAAAAGAAAATTTACCAAACAACATGAAAAACTGCAAAGAATAATGCAAAAAGTTGAATATCAGCAAAATACAATTTCAAGAGCAGATCCACATGGTGCCAAAGTTTTAAAAAAGAAAATGCATTCTTTAAAGTCACAAGAGAAAAAATTAGATGAAGCTGAATTAACTGAAGTACCAGATGTTGAGGAAAGTATTAGTTTCTTTTTTGAAGATGTTGAAATGCCAAGGACAAAGAATATTATCAATTTAAACATTGATGAATTAAAAGTATCTGATAAGATATTATCTAAAAACATAAAGTTAGATGTAATTGGTAATATACATTTATGTATTATAGGTAAAAATGGTGTTGGTAAATCTACTCTAATAAAATTAATTTATAACGAATTAAAAGATAGAAATGATATTAAGGTTGGATATATGCCGCAAACATATGATGATATTCTAAATAATTATGAATATGTATTGGATTTTATTTCTTCACAAGGCAATAAAGAGGAGATTACTAAAGCAAGACTACTTTTAGGTAATATGAAATTTACTAAAGAAGAGATGATTGGAAAAATAAAGAATTTAAGTAATGGATCAAAAGCAAAGTTATTTCTTGTTAAATTAGTGTTAGATAAATGTAATGTTTTAATACTTGATGAACCTACAAGAAATGTTAGTCCTTTATCTAATCCAATTATTAGAAAAGTATTAAGTGAATATGATGGAACAATTATAAGTGTATCTCATGATCGAAAATATATTAATGAAACAATAGATAATTTATATATTTTAACAACAGAAGGTTTATTAAAAGAAAAATAAATATGTGATCATAACTACAAATTACAATTTATTAAGCAGATCTATAATAAGATTTGCTTTTTTATGTTATAATGATTATAGAAAGGTAGGTGGTTTTAATGAAAAACAAAAAATGGGTTAATAGTGTTGTTTTAGTTTTAGGATTAGTAGTTATTTTAGCAGGCATAATATTTTTGTTGCCAAAAAATGAAAGATCAATATATTGTGTAATGGAAGATGCAACAAAAGAAAATAAAATGGAAATTTATTATGATTTTAAGGATGGGGAAGTATATAGATATTCAATAGTCAATACAAATAAATTGACTGACAATATCAATATTGATGCATACAAAGAATTGATTCAAAAATCTAATGATAAGTATAAAGGTGCAACAAGTAAGTTTTGGAAAGATGACAATACTTATATGACAACAGAAATATATAATTTAGATTTATTAACAGAAAATGAATTTAAAGAAATAACAGGTATGTCGATAAAAGATATAAAATCTAAAACAAGAAAAGAAATAATAGAGTCTATTATCCCAATGGGCGAAGATGGAAGTTTCAAATGCAACTAATTTCAAATTACAATTTATCAATTAGATCATAAACTTGTCAGTATATGTCAGTACACTTAGTGCTATAATGATATCATAAGAGGATTATCCAGAAGGGTAATTCTTTTTTTATGCAACAAAGGGTGTGGATAAGATGATGAAGACATGTTCAGTATGTGGGAGAATCCATGACATCAATAAAACTTGTTATAGGAATAAAAAGAAACCTAAGAAAACAGCCAATCAGTTCAGGGATACATACGAGTGGAAGGAAAAAAGAAACCAGATAAGGAACAGAGATAAACATCTGTGCCAGATATGTCTAGAAGGTAAGTACGATACATTCTACAGATATAACTATAATCAATTAGAAGTACATCACATCATACCAATAGAAGAAGATAGTTCTAAAAAATTAGATAGTGAAAACCTAATCACATTGTGCAATATGCATCATAAGATGGCAGAAGACAATAAAATTAGCAGAGAAGAATTGCAAGAGATAGTAGCCAGGAAATATAGAACCCCCCAGGCATAATCAAAGCAATTCTTTTTATTTTTTCTCCACCCACAGCCCACCTACATTCACACAATTTTAATTTTTACATGAGTTTTTTGGAAAGGAAGGATTAGATGAGAAGATATGAGAATGTAAAAATATCAGTCCTGAAGCCATACGAAAACAATGCCAGAACACATAGCCAGGAGCAAGTAGAGAAGATAGCCAATTCAATAAAAGAGTTCGGTTTCATCAATCCGGTACTGATAGATAGTGACTATGGAATAATAGCAGGGCATGGAAGAGTATTAGCAGGACAATTATTAGGGATGGAAGAAGTCCCATGTTTATTTATTGAGGATTTAACAGAAACACAAAAAAGAGCCTACATATTAGCTGATAATAAATTAGCTTTAGATGCAGGATGGGATGATGAAATATTAAGACAGGAAATCCTAGCACTCGACAAATTAGATTTTGATGTTTCATTAGCAGGATTTGATATCAATGATTTTGATTTTACACAGGAAGACATAGAGTTCCAGGAAGATGACTATGATGTAGAAGCATCATTACCAGAAATACCAAAAGCAAAACCAGGAGATGTCTATCAGCTAGGAAGACACAGATTGATGTGTGGAGATAGTACAAGCCAGGAAGACATTGATAAGTTAGTAAATGGAGCAGTAATGGATTTATGTGTAACGGATCCACCATACAATGTTAACTATGGTTCAATAAATGAAACAGGATACGGAAAAGAAAGAGAAAACGGAAATAAAATATTGAATGATAATATGGATGATGAATCGTTCTACCTATTCCTAAATGCATTTTATGAACAGATGTTAAGAGTGCTAAAGGAAGGTGGAGCATATTACATATTCCATGCAGATACAGAAGGCTATAATTTTAGAAAAGCATTAAGAGATGCCGGAGGTCAGGTAAAACAAAATCTAATATGGGTAAAAAATGCATTGGTGCTTGGAAGACAGGACTATCAGTGGAAACATGAGCCTTGTCTATATGGCTGGAAGGAAGGAGCAGGTCATTATTTTATAAATGACAGAACACAAACTACGGTGTTTGAAGATAAAGCTGATTTAGATAAATATACCAAAGATGAATTAAAAGAATTAATTGGAGAAATATTAGCTGATAAACTTCCGACAACAGTAATCCATGAAGATAAGCCACAAAAGAACGATGTTCACCCAACCATGAAACCAATTAAATTAATTTCTAGGTTAGTTAAGAATAGCAGTAGACAGGGAGAAAATGTAATTGATTTCTTCGGTGGCTCAGGTTCAACATTAATAAGTTGTGAACATCTAGGAAGAAATTGTTACACAATAGAATTAGATCCTAAATATGTAGATGTCATAATTGACCGATGGGAAACTTTAACAGGAGAAACAGCAATAAAATTAATCGAAGGTGTAGTAACAGAAAAAGAATTAGAGGAGGAAGAAGAATGATAGAAAAAGTAAATCCAGCTCATCCAGATAAAATAGCAGATAGGATAGCAGGAGCAATAGTAGACTTAGCCTACAAAAAAAATAGTAATCCAAAAGTAGCAGTAGAGGTGTTGATAGGTCATGGAGTATGTCATGTGATAATAGAAACATCTGAAACTTTTACTATTGATGAAGTTGAAAAAGCAGTAAAAAGAATAGCAGGAGATGTAGCTCTAGACTTAGTAGTTGAAAAGCAAGATGAACATCTAGCCAAGAATCAATCAGATAAAGTTAGATGTGGGGATAATGGAATATTTAAAGGTGTACCATTAACAGAAGCAGAAATAAAATTATCTAGCTATGCAAAAGATATATATGCTAAGAACCCATTTGATGGTAAATACATATTAGATGGAGATAGATTAATAATTTGTCAAAGTAATACAGAAGAAAATGATATCTATGAAGACTATCCAAATGCAATAGTAAATCCGTTAGGATATTGGACAGGAGGAATTAATGTAGATACCGGAGCAACAAATAGAAAGCTAGGATCTGATATGGCACAAAGTGTAACCGGTGGAGGGTTACATGGAAAAGATTTATCTAAAGCTGATGTATCAGTAAATATCTATGCATTCAGAAAAGCTCAAGAATTAAATAAACCTGTACAATTTAGCTGTGCAATCGGAGATGAAATCATAGATGGAAAACCATATAGTGAAATAGTAGAAGAAGCCAGAGAATACATAAATAAAATTGGTGGATTTGAAAAGTTTGCTGAATGGGGATTATTTTAGGAGTAATAACACATGAATAAAATGTCCTTAAACGAACAGGCACAAGAAATCTTAAGGATAGCAGAACAGCACGGAGTAGAACAAAACTTTTTCTTCTTAACTACTTTTAAAAGATACCAGGTACAATTACAAATACTAAATGACCTAGAAAAAACAATAAAGGAAGATGGAACATTAGTAACTAAAGAATATGTCAAAGGAAGAAAAAATGTTTATTCACATCCAGCCATATCTGACTATAACAGAACTACAGATAGTGCAAATAAGACAGTAAGTACATTGATGAAGATAATCATCTCGTTACGAAAAGATGATGTTACAGAAGAGGATGATCCACTGCTACAAATAATAGCAGGTGGCTCAATTGAAAAATAAGGCATACCAATATGCATCAGATGTAGTAACCGGAAAAGTAGAAGCACCAAAGTATGTCATAAAACAATGTGAGAGCTTTCTGGAGATAGCAAATGATAAGAACCCAAAATATAAAATCAATGAAAAAAAAGTAAAGCAGATAGAATCAATCCTGAAGCTGTTAATAATGCCAAAAGGTTTAAAGGCAGGACAAACGATATACCAATGCTCGTGTGGATACCAATGGGTATTCTACATATCAATTCTATGTGTTGTTTACAGAAGCAATCCAAATAAGAGAAGATATGAAACAGCTATTCTAGAGATAGCCAGAAAGAACTTTAAGACCTATACAATAGCAACGATATTCATCTTGCTTTTTTTATTGGAACCAAAGTATTCAAAGTTTTATTCAGTAGCTCCAGATGGATCGTTATCTCGTGAAGTTAAAACAGCAATAGAAGAAACATTGAAATCAAGTCCACTTATTTATCTACATAAAGAAAGTAAGAGATTTAAGATACTAAGAGATTACATACAATTTAATTTAACAGAAAGTAGATATTATCCGTTGAACTACTCATCAAGCCGTATGGATGGAAAACTTCCAAATGTATTCCTAGCAGATGAGGTAGGAGCATTACCAAATCCATATGCAATAGAATCCATGAGGTCAGGACAATTGAATATTCTGAATAAATTAGGATGTATAATCTCGACTAAGTATCCTACAATCAATAATCCGTTTGAAGATGAAGTATCATATGCAAAAAGAGTATTAGATGGAATAGAACCAGATGAAACCATATTTGCACTTTTATATGAACCAGATGAAGAAACAATAAATAAATGGACTACTGATGACACAGTGCTAAAACAATCAAATCCAGTAGCTTTAGAAATACCAGAAATCTGGGAAGATTTAGTTAAGAAAAGAGCTAAGGCAATAGCAGTAGAATCAGTAAGAGAAAACTTCTTAACAAAACACTGCAATATCATATACCAGGGAATGGGAACTGAGAGCTATATAGATGTAAATGAAGTTATGAGTTGTAAGGTAGCTAAGATAGATTGGACAGGCAGAAAAGTGTACATAGGAGTAGACTTAGCCATGACCAATGATAACTGTGCCGTAGCAATGGTATCAGAAGATGACCACGAAATACTTGCTGATGTATTTGCATTTATTCCAGAAGGAAGAATAGAAGAAAAGAATAAGTTTGAAAGAATCAACTACTACGATTTTATAAAAACAATGAAATGTATAGCCTGTGGAAATAAGACAGTTGACTATGGGATAATCGAAGATTTCGTATTCCAAATAGAAGAGAAATATAAAGTAACAATTATGGCAATAGGATATGACCGATACAATGCTTTATCATCAGCTCAAAAATGGGATAAGAAATATAACACAATAGTCATAAGACAACATAGTGATACATTACATAGTCCAACGAAATTATTATATGAAAAAATATTGGATCGTAAGTTCCGATATGAAGAGAATAAATTATTAGAAATCAACTTCGAAAATGCACGATGCACCTATGACACTAACATGAATAGGTACATAACTAAAAAAAGAAGCCAGGGAAAAGTAGATATGGTAGTAGCATTAATAAATGCAGTACACCTTCTACAACAAGATGTATTCCTAGATAACGATGACTTCTTTGTACAGATAATTGAGTAAAGGAGGTGGAAGATGAGAATAAGAGATTTATTCCGAAGAAGAGCTGAAGAGGAAACAACAAAGCCACAGACAGAAGAGTCAGCAAGTGATGTTTTACTTAAAGCAATTCTAAGAGGAGAAACAATTGACAAAGATAAGGCAATGTCACTACCAGCAGTAGCCAGTGCAGTAGATAGAATATGCAACACCGTAGCAATGATACCGATAAGGTTATATCGAGAAGTTCAGGATGAAAAGACAGGAAAAACTAAAGTAGAAGAAGTTAAAGATGATCCAAGAATAAAATTGTTAAATATAGATCCAGGAGATACATTGGATGCATTCCAATTAAGAAAAGCTTGGGTACAAGATTATTTGTTGGATAAAGGTGGATATTTATTTATAGAAAAACAAAAAAATAAATTTAAAAGTCTGAGATATGTAGAAGCATCACATGTATCGATTAACACTAATACTGATCCTATTTTTAAAGATATAACATACATGGTAAATGGAAAAACATATGAAACATTTAACTTTATTACAATACTAAGAAGCACCAAGAATGGAGGCTCAGGAAAAAGTGTAATTGGAGAAGTATCAACAGCTATTGAAAATGCATATCAAACATTGATGTATGAGCTCGGACTTGTAAAAACAGGAGGAGCAAAAAAAGGATTTATAACTTCACAAAGAAAACTTGGAGAAAAAGAAATAACAATGCTGAAACAAGCATGGTCTAATTTGTATTCAAACAAAAGTGAAAATGCAATTGTCTTGAATGAAGGAATGGATTTTAAAGAAGGATCTAGTACAACAGTAGAACTTCAATTAAATGAAAGAAAGAAAACATTACAGGAAGAAATAGACCACATATTTCATAACAAAGAGAACTTTGATGAATTTATGAAAGAAGCTATTATGCCAATACTAACAGCAATTAAAATAGCTTTGAATAAAGACTTACTACTCGAAAAAGAGAAGGAGTCTTTTTATTTTGAATTTGATACCAGGGAAATAAGTAGAGGAAACATTAAAGAAAGATATGAAGCCTACAAAATAGCATCAGAAACAGGATGGATATCAAAAAATGAAATCAGATATCTAGAAGACTATGACAGCATTGAAGGACTTGATGTCATAACTTTAAATCTTGGAAATGTAGTATTCGATACTACAACAGGACAATACTATACCCCAAATACAAATTCAATAGTAGACATGCATAGCACCGGAGAAGGAGGTGGTACAGATGAAGGTGGAAGTTAGAAATGGAAAAATCGTAATAGATGGCTATGTCAATGCAGTAGAAAGAACATCCAAAGTCTTGTGTGATACCAGAGGACAATTCGTAGAAAGAATACGATCAGGAGTATTTCAAAGAGCCTTAGAAAAAGCAGAAAATGTCCTGGTGTTATTAAATCACGAAAGAGATAGGGAATTAGCTGATACCAAGAGTGGAAAAGCTAAGTTATACGAAGACAACATTGGATTAAGAGCCATTGTAGAAGTCGAGGATCCAGAAGTAATACAGAAAGCCAAAGACAACAAATTAAGAGGTTGGTCATTTGGTTTTTTATGTAATAAAGAAGATAGAAAAGTCAATGATGATGGAATAGAAGAAAGAATCGTCAGAGATTTGGATCTTCTAGAAGTCTCAATTATAGATGATAGAAAGTATCCGGCATACATCGGAACTAGCATCGAAATGAGAGATGACCAAGTAAAACTTATTGAATATCGTGGAGAAGAATCACAAACGATAGACATAAGACAGGAAACTAAAGAGGAGCCTGAACAACATGCCGATAAGGAAGTTGTCAAAATAGATTATTCAGATTATGAAGAAAGATTAAGAAAGATAAGAGAGGAGAAATAGAATATGAATCTAAAAGCATTAACTGAACAAAGAGCTGAAAAGCAAACTGAAATGGAAACTTTACTTAATACAGTAAAGACAGAAGAAAGAGCATTCACAGAAGATGAGAATGAGTTATTTAAAAAATTAGAAAGTGAAATTGGTTTAATCAATGAAACAATCTCAGCCATTACAAAAGGTAGAGAGTTAACTGAAGAGCCAACACCAGAACAAAAAGAAGAAGAAAAGAAGGAGGAAGATGAAATGAAAGAAAACGAAGAAAGAGCTTTACAAGAAGAAAAAGCATTCGAGAATTATATCAGAGGTGTAGTTCTAGAAGAAAGAGCAGATGTTAATTTAACAAAAGGAGATAATGGAGCAGTAATTCCAGTAACTATTGCTAAAAAGATTATTAAACAAGTTTATGATATCTGTCCTATTTTAGAAAAATCAACTAAGTATAATATCAAAGGAAAATTAGAAATCCCATATTATTCAGAAACAGCAGATGCAAAAGTAAACATGGCATATGCTACAGAATTTAAATCATTAGAAAGTAATGTTGGTAAATTTGCTAGTATTGAATTAACAGGATATTTAGCAGGAGCATTAGCTAAAATATCTAAATCATTAGTAAATAATAGTGACTTCAATATCGTAAATGAAGTTATCAACATTATGTCTGAATCAATTGCATTATTCGTAGAAAACGAATTATTAAATGGTACAGATGGAAAAGTAACAGGATTAGATAAAGGAGTAAAATTAATCGTTACAGCTGAAAGTGCAAATGTTATTACAGCAGATGAAATCATCAAAACAAAAAGAAAAGTAAAACAAAAATTCCAAAAGAATGCTGTATGGTTAATGTCACCAGAAACATTAACATCAATCTCATTATTGAAAGATGCTAATGATAGATATTTATTACAAGATGATATAACAAGTGACTTCGGATATACATTATTAGGGAAACCAGTTTATGAAACTGATAACATGAAAGATATTGGAGCAGGAAATACTGCTATTTTTTATGGAGATTTATCAGGATTAGCAACTAAGTTTACTGAAGAACTTGAAATGGAAGTTCTAAGAGAAAAATATGCTGACCAACATGCTATTGGTGTAGTAGCATGGATGGAATTTGATGCTAAAGTTGAAGATGCTCAAAAGATTTCTAAATTAGTTTGTCCAGGAACTGCTGAATAATGTTTAAAGTATTAAAGAGTTTTAGTGGAAAAGTATCTGGCTCAAAAGGTCATGTTATTGAATTAAAAGATAAAGCAATAATCAGTGACCTTTTAAAAGCTGGTTACATAGAAGAATACTCTGAAAAAAACAGAAGCCAAGCAGAATTAAAAAAAGAGAATGAATCTCTAAAAAAAGAAAACGATGAACTAAAATTAGAAATTGAAGAGTTAAAAGCTCAATTAGCAGAAGCTACAAAAGAACCTGAAACGGATCCAGAAGCACCAATAGATCCGGAAGCTGGAAAAGATCCAGAAGATAATCAAAAAGATAAATAAGGTCATTAGTTGTTCAGGCAAGACCTCAAAGAAGGAGGAAACTAATGAAAGTAAGTACAATAACATGTGATGATATAGCTAACTATATCAGATTACAAGAAGTCGATGAAGCAGATAGGAAATTACTTAATGCTTTAATAACTATTGCTAAAAAATTTATAACAGAAAATACAGGAGTAAAGGATTTAGATGAATACGATGATTTTTTAATTGTCGTTTTTATTTTATGCCAGGACATGTATGATAATAGGACTTTATATGTGGATAAAAACAATCTAAATAAAGTTGTAGAAACCATACTTGGAATGCACTCTAGAAATAACATATGTTAAACCCAGGAGATTATAGTAAAAAAATATCAATATACAAAGTAGCTATAAAGGATGATAGTGCAGGATTTAAAAATCCAGAAGACACTCTCATCCTAACTACTTGGGCTAAAGTCAAAACAACAAAAGGATTTACTTTGATAGCAAATAATAGTGATTTTGAAAAAGCCTACACTAACTTCACAATTCGTTATCCAAAAACTGAAATAACCAGGGATATGATAATTCTGTTTAATAAGAAAAGATATACCATAGAGTATTTGAATAACATTGATGAAGAAAATATCGAATTAGAAATCCAAGCAAAAGAAGTCACAAAATAATGGCAGGATTTAATGCTGAATTACCTACTGAGCTAATAAAAACATTCCAGAAGCTAGAATCCAATACTGAAGAAATGCTAAGTGAAATGACCAGAGCAGGAGCCGAAGTGGTATATAAACAAGTTAAATCAAATATGAAATCTAGTTTTAAAAGTACAGAATCTTTGGATAAAGGATTGAAGATTACGAAATCATACAAGACACCAACAGATGATGGAATAAATACAAAAGTTGGATTCTATGGATATAACGATGAAGGTGTGCCAATTCCACTAATAGCATTAGCTAGAGAATTTGGAACCAGCCGAGGAGAAAAGAAGAAGCCATTCTTCAGAAAAGCATTCAGACAGGAAACAGCAATAACCAATGCAATGATTAAAGCTCAGGAGAAATACATAAAAAATGAATGATTATGAATTATTAAAATCTATATTCGATAATTTTGAAGTGGAAGGCAAAAAGATTCCGGCAGAGTTTATAACATATACCGGAAAAAGCAAAACATATATTACTTATGCTTTTACAGATGATGATCCTACATTGTTTGCAGAAGACCAAGGAGTTGGAAGTGTAGCATATATAGATATTGATATCTTCAGTAATGGTAATTATTTAGCAATAGAGAAAAAAATAAAAGAAGTTATGAAAGAAAATAACTTCATAAGAACAGGTAGTAGCCCTGATATGTATGAAAATGATACAGGGTTATATCATAAGACTTTAGAATTTGCAAAAGAAAGGATGGAAATATAAATGGCAAGAATAGGGTTGAAAAATTTTAGATATGGAATCTTAGATGAAGAAACAGAAACATATGCTGAGGTTAAGACACCAGGAAAAGCTGTCGATTGTAAGGTTTCATTAGATCTAAATTCAGCAGAATTATATGCTGATGATGGATTAGCAGAAAGTGATTACACTTTCAAAAAGGGAACTGTATCAATTACGGTAGATGAGGATGATGACCAAACATACTCAGACTTAACAGGTCATGAGATGTCAGAAGCCGGAGAAATAATCCGTAAAGATACAGATATAGCTCCATATGTAGGATTCGGAAGAATAATTACAAAAGTAGTAAATGGAGTATACAAATATAAGGTAGAGTTCTTAAGTAAAGTAAAATTTAAGGATGCATTACCAGATGAAAAAACAAAAGGAGAAAGTGTAGAATTTACTACAACAACTCTAGAAGGTACAGTCCTAAAATTAGAGGATGGTACTTGGTCTAAAACTCAAACATTTGCAACATTTAATGAAGCAGTTGAGTATTTAGAAGGATTATTTGAAAAGACAGCATAAGGTGGATAAATGTCCACCTTTAATATTTAGGAGGAAAAATGAAAGACTATAAATTTGAATTTGAAATAGAAAATGAAAAATATGCATTAGTATTTAATTTAAATGTAATGGAAGCCATACAAAAACAATATGGCACCGTACAAAAGTGGGGAAAACTGACTGATAATAAAGGTGGCAAAGAACCGAATGCAAAAGCTCTAATATTTGGTTTTACAGAAATGATAAATGAAGCCATTGAAATAGAGAACGATGAAAAAGGCAATAATAAGCCTTTGTTAACTCAAAAACAAGTGGGTAGATTAATAACTCGAGTTGGTGTTCAAGAAACAGCCAAAAAGCTAAATAAAGCAATAACAGAGAGTGTTAAAGATGATCACCCAAAAAACATATAGTCCACGAGGAAGATGAACCGATCGATTTCTCGTGGATTTTATTTACAGGAATAAATCTTCTAGGTCTATCAGCTAAAGAAGTCGGTAGACTAACATACAGAAAATTTAGAAATCTCTACTATCATTACCAAAGATTTTATGATTTCAAATTAAGAAAAATTAGTTACCAAAAATTAGAGGAAATGGCAATTGAAGAAGAGGAATGGTTATAAGAAGGAGGGATGTATATGGCTGGATCATTTGGAGGCTCTGTTAAGTTAACAGGAGAAAGTGAATACACTAAAGCTCTAAAAACAATTACAAGCAATCTGACAGTTATGGCTAGTGAAATGAAAGTTGTATCGAGTCAATTTGATAAGAATGATAAATCAGTTCAAGCCATAACTTCTCGAAACAATGTCTTAAATAAAGAAATAGAAGAAGGTAATAAAAAGATATCCACATACAAATCAGCATTAGAAGACTTCAATAAACAACAAGACAAAAATGCAGTAGCTATGATGGATATGATGATGAATCTAGAAAAAGAAAATAAGAAGCTAGAAGAATTAAAAAATAACACTTCCTCAACTTCTGAAGAGATAAAAGCTCAAGAGAAAGTAGTAAGTGAATTATCAACTGAATTAGCCAAAGCAGAGTCTCAATATGAGAAAAATAAGATAACAATAAATAAGTATCAGAAGGAATTAAATCTAGCTCAGGCAGAAGTTAATAACTTAACTACAGAATTAAGTAATAACCAAAAAGAATTAGAAGATAATAGAAGCTCTTACCAAAAGATGAACGATACGATAGATGAGCAAAAAACAAAATTATCTACTTTAAGAGATAAATATGCATCAGTAGTATTAGAACAGGGTAAGAATTCAGCAGAAGCTAAAACACTAAAAGCAGAAATTAAAAATCTAAGTGAAAATATCAAAGAAAATGAAACCAGAATGTCGAAAGCCACAAAGGAAATTGATGAATTTACACGATCAGAAAAAGAAGCTGGAACACAAACTTTGAAACTTGGAGATTTAATTAAAGCTAATCTAACAAGTGAAGCTATAATTGCTGGAGTAAAAGGATTAGCAAGTGCTATGGGAGCCGTAGCCAAAGGAATTGTAGATCTAGGAAAACAAGCCATACAGAGTTATGCAGAATATGAACAATTAGTAGGTGGTGTAGAAACCTTATTTGGAGATAGTGCTGGAGCAGTTTCTGAATATGCTAACAATGCATATAAAACAGCAGGATTAAGTGCAAATGAGTACATGTCTACAGTAACAAGTTTCTCAGCAAGTTTATTACAGAGCCTTGATAATGACACAGCTCAATCGGCTAAGATAGCTGATATGGCAATAAGAGATATGTCAGACAATGCTAATAAGATGGGTACAGACATGTCACTAATACAAAGTGCTTATCAGGGATTTGCAAAACAAAATTATACCATGCTTGATAACCTAAAACTTGGATATGGTGGAACCAAAACAGAAATGGAAAGGCTGTTAGCAGATGCACAAAAAATAAGTGGAATAAAATATGATATCAGCAATTTAAGTGATGTGTATGAAGCCATACATGTCATACAAACAGAGATGAAAATATCCGGATTATCATATGAAGAAGCAATGGCTAAAGTTGCAAGTGGAGAAATGACATTAGAAGAAGCTACAGAAGCTATGGGAACCACAGCTAAAGAAGCTACACAAACTATAAGTGGATCCGTTAGTGCAATGAAGTCAGCTTGGTCGAATTTAATCACAGGAGTAGCAGATGAGAATGCTAACTTCGAGGGATTGATAACAAACTTCGTAGATAGTGTAATGATAATGGCAGAAAACATAGTTCCAAGAATAAGTATAGCCTTAGATGGAATCATAGAATTGGTGTTAGGATTAGCAGATACACTATTACCAGAAATATTAAACATAGGAGTAGAATTAATACAAAAATTAATTACAGGAATAACAGGAAATATTGGAAGTCTGATGACAGGACTGAATCAAGTAATAAATACGATACTTAATGCATTGATAACAATGCTCCCACAAATCATATCAGCAGGAATTCAGATAATAGTATCTTTGATCCAGGGAATAGCAACATCATTACCAACACTAATTCCACAGATAATTGAATGTGTAATTTTAATGGCAACAACATTGCTAGATAACATCGGATTAATAATAGATGCAGGAATCCAACTAATAATTGGCTTAGCAGAAGGACTTATGAATGCTCTTCCAGACCTGATAGATAAGATACCAGTAATTATTGATAAATTAATTCAGGCAATAGTAGATAATCTACCAAAAATAATAGCAATGGGTATTGAACTAACAATTCAATTAGCAGTAGGTCTTGTGAAAGCAATACCAAATCTAATAAAGGCAATACCACAAATCATTACATCGTTAGTTACAGGAATAGCTAGTTACTATTCGAACATGGTAGCCAAAGGTAAAGAATTACTTGGAAAAATTAAAGATGGAATAGTAGAAGGAATCAAAAAAATCCCAGAAGTAGGTAAGAATTTAGTTCAGGGATTATGGAATGGAATAAATAATGCTAAGGATTGGGTAATTGGAAAAATAAAAGGATTTGGAGATTCCATTTTAAAAGGAATTAAGTCATTCTTTGGAATCAATTCTCCATCAAAATTATTCGAAGACCAGATAGGTAAAAATTTGGCATTAGGTATTGGAGAAGGATTTACAGATGAGATGGATAATGTAGCTACAGATATAGAAAATGCAATACCTACAGAGTTTGACTTAGGATTAAATACAAATATTAATTCTGCAGGAAGCTTAGAAACAAACTTCAGTAAAGAAGTATTGGTAGATGCATTTAAAGAAGCATTATCTGGAATGACATTTAAAGCATTTGATGAAACCTTCGGAGAATTAGTAGTAGATAATGTGGAAAAGGTGGTGTATTCATAATGGCATATATAGAATGGAAGGGAATAAAGAGTGAAACTATACCAGGACTATTGATATGTGAATTACCACCTATCACAAAACCTAAAATGAGAACTTCAATAACCAAAATTGATGGAAGAGATGGGGATATTATAGAAGACCTAGGGTATGAAAGCTACACTAAGAATGTAAAAATAGGATTAACCAGAAACTATGACTTAGATGCAATAGCAAAATATTTTACAGGAGAGGGTAACCTAACATTATCTGATGAACCAAATAAAATATATAATTGCAGAATCATGGATAAGATAGATTATGAAAAATTGCTAAGATTTAAAACTGCAGTAGTTAAGTTTTATACACAACCATATAAATATTTGAAAGATGAGGCAGTAAAGGATTTAAGCATTACTACTCAAACATCGTTAGTAGTAAATAACCAGGGATTAGAAATGTCAAAACCAATTATTACTTTATATGGTAGTGGAAATATAGAAATAGCTATAAATGGATCTACAATTTTTGAATATACATTCCCAGAAGGAGAAACATCGGTAGTTATAGATAGCTTACAAGAAGAAGCATATCTGAATGGAGTATATAAAAATAGATATATGCTTGGAGAATTTCCTAAATTAGCAGTAGGAAACAATACTATAACCTGGACAGGTTCCTTGACCAGAATAAAGGTTGAACCAAAAAGTAGGTGGATTTAATGATAAAAATTTATGAAGCCAACGAAAAACTATTCAATCACAATGGGTTAAAAATACTACATCCAACTAAAGCTGATATTTTTATAGAAGATAATGGAGATTATTATATCGATATAGAATCCACAATAGAAGATATTGATTATTTACAAGAAGGAATGATAGTAAGAGCTAATACCAGGTGGGGAGAACAGGGATTTAGATTAACGAATCCTAAAAAAAGAAATAATAAGATATCTGTAAGAGGATACCATCTGTGGAAGGACTCGGCTAGATATGTAATAGTAAATGCATATGCTGAAAACAAAAATTGTAATGATGCCTTAGATCATTTTAATAATGCTTGTGATAGTGCTACACCATTTAAAATGATATCAGATATAGCTGATTTGAACTCGGCTAGAATTGTTAGAAAAACTTTAGAAGAAACCATATCAGTAGTAATCGAAAAATGGGGAGGTCACCTATACAGAGATAATTGGAATATAGGTGTGAAGAAAACGATTGGTATGGATCGTGGAGTCACAATTAAATATGGAAAAAACTCAACAGATATTGAAGCAACAGAGGTATGGGATAATGTAGTAACAAAATTATTACCTGTCGGATATGATGGAATAACATTACCAGAAGTATATTTAATATCAGATATGGATATTTATGATGTACCATATACGAAAGTAATAAAGTTTGACCAGGAAATAGACCAAGAACAATTCAAAGATGATAAAGGAAATCTAGATGAAGTTGCATACAAAGAAGCAATACTAAAAGATTTAAGAAGTCAAGCAGAAAGATATCTTAATGATAATCAAATATTTAAATGTAACTACAAAGTGAAAGCACACATCGAAGGTATCGTTGATTTAGGAGATGTAATAGTAGTTAAACATGAGAAACTTGGAATAGAATTATCCACAAATGTTATCTCATTAAAATATGATTGCATAAGAGATAAATATATAGAAATAGAATTTGGTAATTTTAAAAATAAACTAAAGGATCTAATAAGCACAATAAAAAATGATACTGATAAGACAGTAGCATCAGCAAAAGAAGTAGTAACGGTGCAATTACAAGATGAACTAAATGAAGCCACATCTAAAATATGGGGAACTTTAGGAGATAGCTATGTAATATATGAAGGAAATAGAATATTAATAGTTGATAAATTACCAAAAGAAGAAGCAACTAATGTTATGATGATTAATTCAGCAGGAATAGGATTCTCAAATTCAGGTATAAATGGAGCTTTTACTTCAGCATGGTTAATTGATGGAACTTTAGATATGCAACAAATTAATGTAATAAATATGACTGCAACACTTGTAAAAGGAGGAACATTTAAAGTAGGTTCTCATGTTAATGAAGCCGGAAGAATAGAAATCTATGATATAGCAAATACATTAATAGGAACATTTGATGAAAATGGAATCTGTGTGTTTGGAAAAGATGGAAGTAAAGTAATAATTAATCCTGAAGAATTTGCAGGATATGATTTTAAAGGCAATAAAGTATTCTGGATGAATGGAGATGAGTTCCATATGAAAAAGTCAGTAATAGAAGAAGAGATTACATTATGTAATAAAGCCAGATGGTTGGGAATAGAAACCACAGATAACACAGGAATAGGAATTGTTCCGTTAACATAGGAGGTGGAGAATGGAAACATTATTTAGTTCAAGACAATGGTGCAGTAGCCCTAAAGGATATTGGACAATAGAATATGAACATCAACGATCTGGATCAGATATGCAGTATAGATTTAAATATACCGTGTGGATAAATTCTGGTGGCTGGTTTTATAATGCCATGAAGATGCCACTATATCTAGATGGAACTAATATAGCAACACTGCAAGTTAAAACATATAATTCAAATGAAAAAGGTTGGACTTATTCTGGCACTACAGGTTGGTATACAGTAAGCAATAAAACCTCAGGAACTACATCATTTTATGCAGAATTAGTAGACACCGGAGGATATGCTCAAGCCGGATGGAATAAATATGATACATCTGCAACATTTAGTTTGACAGTAGATCCAGCTAAAAGTGTGCTAGGTGGGATTTCAAACTTCACAATAGGAAATGCAATTCCAATATCAATAACAAAATATTCCAGTTCTTTTAGAGATGATATGGTTATAAAATACGGAAGCACTACCGTAAAAACTATAAGTGGAATTACGAATGGTTCAAGTGTTAGTTTTACAACAGCAGAACTAAATACAATATATTCATTAATGAGTACCGTTAATAGTGGTACTTTTTCTTTTACAATAACAACATATAATGGAAGCACATCAGTAGGAACCAGCTCTCAAAGTGCCACCGGAAGCATAACAGGAGCTAGTCCAACGATATCTGCTTCAAACATATCGTATAAGGATAACAATAGTACCACGGTAGCAGTAACCGGAGATAATCAATATCTTGTACAGAATTTATCAAGTTTATTGGTAACGATTAGCTCGGCAACAGGAAATAAAGGAGCATCAATAACTAAGTATGAAGCCACAATAAATGGTGTTACTAAAACATTAACAAGTGCAGGAAATATTAACTATGGTGTAATTAATTCAGGAAGTAATTTAACCTTAACAGTAAAAGTGACAGATAGTAGGGGAAATACTGCATCAGCATCCAAGACCGTAAAGTTTCTTCCGTGGTCACTGCCAACCGGAATCATTACATTAAAAAGAAAGAACAATTATGAGGATGAAACATATTTGAAAGTTCAAGCCTCATATTCAAGTATTAATTCTAAGAACTCGGTAACAATAAAATATCAATATAAACAAACTACAGCAAGTACATATTCTACTTTAACTACTATTAATAATAATACACAGATAACATTATCATTGACCAAAAATTCAGCTTGGGATTTTAAAATAACTATAACTGATAAGTTTGGAACAACAACATATAATGCAGTTTTATCTCGTGGTAGATTTATATTTTTTGTAGATACTAAGAAATTATCTGTAGGAATAAATTGCTTCCCTGTTAATAGTGAATCGTTAGAAATTAATGGTATTCAAGTTTTAGAATACGATGTGGTAGATAGTTGGTAATATGAGTAAAGCTATTAGATTTAGGAATAGAAATAATGAACCAATTTATGTATGCCCATACTTTCCTGTCGGTAGTATATATTTATCAGTTAATAACATCAACCCAGGATCTGTATTTGGTGGAACATGGGTGCAGATAAAAGATAGATTTTTGTTAGGAGCTGGAAGCACTTATACAGCAGGTAAAACAGGAGGTTCTGCTACTCATACTTTAACAATAAATGAAATGCCTACACATAACCATAATTATAGTTCTGGAAGATGGTATTGGTCGGAAACAGCTGGAGGTGGAGATATAATAAACTCCCAAACAGAAACATCCTATATGTTTGGAAGAACTACATCTGATACAGGTGGAGGAAAAGCCCATAACAACATGCCACCATATTTAGTTGTCTATATTTGGAAAAGGACAGCATAATGAGTAAGTCAATTAAATTTAAAAATAATACATATATCGATAGTAGTGGGATAGTTCATAATAGAAAGTCTTTGAAAGATATGTTGAATAACAAATTAAATAAGACTGTACTATTTGATAATGTTCCAAGTGTAGGAGAAGTTGGAAAACTATCAGCACCAGGAAGTAGTTATACAATATCAGGCAATTTTAGTAATTATGATTTTTTATTAATAATATTTAGAAGTCGTGTATGGGGATGGTGTAAAAAAGAAGAATTGATATTCAATGCTAATCAATTTGGAAGTTCTAATGTAGCTACCGGTAATTTATATTCTGCTGTGATGCCTTTGTATAATTCAAATACAATAGCAACGATGCAATATTATTTTACAAATAATAATAAAGTGTCTGTGTATTATAACTCACATTATTCTGGAGATAACCATTTGTACATAGCAACAATAATAGGGTGTAAATTATTATCGAGTTAGGTGGGATAAAATGAGCAAGTCAATAAAATTTAGAAATAACACATATCTGGATAGCAATTCCATAGTACATAACAGAAAACTTCTGCCAAACTTTCTAGTAGATAGCATAGTTAATTTTGATATATCAGTTCATATATCTTCAGCAGAAACTTGGTTCGATACAGGGATAAAAGGAAACCATTTAAATTACGGAACTTACATAATGCAAGTTTTTATTTCATCTTGGAGTGTTAATGCACAATACGGAGAATATTTATCAGGAGTAGTAGCTTGGAGTAATCAAACAACAAATTCAGGAAATGCTGATGAAATACCATTATCTAAAGCAGGACATGCAAGAAACGATCATAATATAAGATTTAGGATCCTTAGGCAATTTGGAAGTAATGATTATATAAAACTTCAAATATGTGATAGTAGAGCATGGAGTGGAGCCGGAGATATAAATATAAGATTTAGAAAAATAATTTAGGAGAATCGTATGTCAAAGTCAATAAAGTTTAAAAATAACACATATTTAGATAGTTCCAGTATAACTCATAACAGAGAATTATTAAGTAATATTCTAAGTCAGACAAAAGTAGACTATGTAAGCAGTTACGGTGGTATGTTGATAAAGCTCCCTAATGCAGGTTTTTATAAAATGATAATGATAAAAATAATTGGTAATGGCTATGGTGGAAATCCAATAGATACGATAATACAGGCATATCATTATGAAAGCTTAGGATACTTTATAAATTGTAAGCAACATAATAATTCAGGAAGTTTGCCAACATGCAAATTTATGATAATAGATAATGTGATTGGGTTATGGATCCCAACACCAGGAATATATACAAGTTTGGTAGTAGAAGCATATGAATCAATTCCAACTAATAGCAAGTTAAATATAACAGCAATATTATTAGGAGGAGAACCAGAAGGAAGTTATAAAACAAATTGTTCAATAGTATAAAAGGAGGAAAAAGGAAATGAAAGCAACAATTAACTATATTGTAAGTACAATATTAACAACAATAGTGTACTATTTAGGAGGTCTGGATACAGCAATGAAAACATTATTAATTCTGATGGTATTAGATTATGCCACAGGAATATGCAAATCAATAGTAAACAAAAAAATAAATAGCATCATAGGTGCTAAAGGAATAATCAAAAAGGTAGGGTACTTAATAGTCGTAGCTCTATCTTTTTTGTTGGATGGAATTGTAGGAGATACCGGAGCAATCAGAAACCTGGTTGTTTATTTCTTTGTAGCTAATGAAGGGATATCAATCATAGAGAATTGGGGAGCAATGGGATTACCATTACCAGCAAAAATATTAGAAGTTTTAGAACAATTAAAACATGAAAATGGAGGAAAAGAAAATGGAAAATAAAGAAGAAATATTAGTGGAAGAAATTGAAAAAGATGAAGCAATCTCTATTGCTGAAGATTGTGAAGGATTTAACGAGGAGGAATAATTATGGGATATACATTAAATAATATTAAAAAAAGCCCATTTAAGGGCTTGAAATCATCATGGATAAGCTCTGACTTTGGAAACAGAAGATTCTGGAATAATGTTACAGGAAAATATGTAGAAGACTTTCATAGTGGAATAGATATGACATCAGGAACAGAAATAACAGCTACAGCCAGAGGAAAAGTCACAGCATGTAGGAATACCGTTAAAGGTTATACAGAAAGCCAAGCTTCAGGAAACTATGTAACTTTATATCACGGCAATAATGTTTATACTACATATTGTCATATGAAATATGGAAGTGTTAAAGTTAAAGTTGGAGATATAGTAGAAGCTGGATCTGTAATAGGAACCAAAGGAACTACAGGATTCTCAACAGGGGAACATCTTCACTATGGTGTAAAAGTAAATGGAAGCTGGGTGGATCCAAAACCTTACTTGCTAGGTACAAAAGATTTGCCACAATATGGTGGTACAACACCAACACCAGCACCAACAGGTAATTTAAAGTATAAAGCTGGAGATGAAGTTATATTCACCGGAACTTTATATAGAGATAGTTATGGAAATGGTGCAGGACAAAGCAGAAGTAATTTAAGAGCTAAAATATATTTAGTAAATAAAAATGGAAGCCATCCATACAATATTAATAACGGATTAGGTTGGGTTAAAGAATCAGACTTAACACCAATTAATACTACACCAGGGAACTACTATACAGTAGTAAGGGGAGATACACTATGGGCAATTGCACAGAAGTTCTACGGAAATGGTAGTAGATATCCAGAAATAGCAAAAGCTAATAACATCTCAAATCCAGATCTAATTCATGCAGGACAAAAACTATTGATACCATAATAAAAACCTAGCCAAGTGCTAGGTCTTTTTTAATTGCCTTTTAATTTTTGATAGAAATCATGTTGAAACATAACTTCGTCACCATAATCCTTATAGGCATTCATCAATTGTGTTTCTAAATCGTCCAATTCTTCTTCCCATTTTTTATGAGCTTTTTTAAATATTTTCATTGGTTCTTCGTCTTCTTTAAAAGCAATTTGTTGTTGTAAAAACTCAATTTTATGATTTAAAATTTTTAAATCGAGTTCATCTGTTTTATTGATGTAATCTAAAGAAGCCTTAAAAATTTCAACAAATGCTTCGTCAGAACTTAACTTTTTACTACTTCCTTTTTTTGCCATAAAGTCAACCTCCGGTTATATTATACCATAAGTTAGCCAAAAACTAACGGAAACTTCACTTATTTTTTAGCAATAATTTGCAATAATAATATGTGGAGTGGTATTTATGCTAAGACAATATGACTTCGATCCTAACATCAGAGAAACCATTTGTAAGAATATAAAGAAATATCGAAAAGAGAAAAATGTCAGACTTATGGATTTAGCAGAAGCCGTTGATGTCTGCCCTGATTACTTAAGAAGAATGGAATCAGAAACAGGCATTAAAAACATTTCCTTAATAACTTTATATAAAATATCAAAAGTTCTAGATGTAAGGATAGACAAATTTTTTGAAGAATAGGAAGGGTTCAGCTGTCACTGAATCTTTTCTATTCTAATTGGATTTTCACTTGTGATTCTTAGAGAATATTTTTCTTTAAGAATTTTTTTAATTCTTTTTAAGTCAAGTTTTTTGTAACCTGGAGCTTTAGAAACACGAAGATAGTCAAGAGCATCAATATACTCAAACTCAAGAGTGCTATCTTCCCAGATACAATCTTTGTTGAAAGCATCGGCTAGTACAAAAGCAAAGAAGTCATAAATCAAATCTGTACCAATATAGTCGAATACTGCTTGTTCATGTGGTCTTAATATTTTGGCAATTTCGTTGTCCGATAGAGCAGTCTCACTACGAGCTTTTCTAATCATTACACACCTCCCAAATATATTCTAAATTAAACTAACAAAAATTACAATTAATCACGAGAATAAGTATCGATAAAATTAAGTGGTTTTTCACTACAAACGATTAAGCCATATTTCATTTTTAAAATTTTTTTAGAATTATTTTTAATTTTTAAATAAACTTTTTTTTCAACATTAACTTGGTTTAACATATCCATAATTGAATTTATATGCATATTAAAATCTGATTCCCAGATAGAGGAGGATCTATATCCAGAAGCCAAATAGAAAGCAATAGCTTCTGGTACTAAAAATTCATAAACGAAGTTGCCAAAATCTTCCATGTGGGGATTTAAAAACTTTTCTACTTCTTCATCAGTAATATCACATCTTGTAACCCTAAACATAATAACCTCCTTTCTTTCAAATTGTTGTATTAATCACTCTAATTAAATAAAAATGCAAGATATTAATAAAAATTAGTGAAAATTTATTGTTTTGGCAAGAAAAACCGGTTTTTTATGTTATAATAATTACAGTTATTTAAAAGCTTTTTGGAGTAGTGATGTTATGGCAAATAATGAAAGTTTAAAAAATGCAAAGAATAAAAAAGATGATGAGTTTTATACTGAATATGCAGATATCGAAAGAGAAATGAATGCATACTTAGAATTTAATCCAGAAACATTTAAAGATAAAGTAGTGTTACTACCATGTGATGATCCAGAATGGAGTAATTTTACAAGATACTTTGCACAAAATTTTGAATTGTTAGGTTTGAAAAAGTTAATTAGTACAAGCTATGCTAATGATAAAAAATCTGCAGTATTTGTTCAGTTATCTTTATTTGAACAAGATAGTCCTAAATATGATAAAAGAAAGACTAATTCTCATGGAAAAATTTTTACCTTAGATAGAGATATTAATAAGTCTGGAAAAATAGATATAAATGATATTGAATGGGATTACCTAAAGGGTGATGGAGATTTTAGAAGCAATGAAGTAAAGAAGTTAAGAGATGAAGCAGATATCATTGTAACAAATCCACCATTTTCACTTTTTAGAGAATTTCTTGCATGGCTAATTGAATCAAATAAACAATTTATTATTATTGGTAATGAAAACGATACAACAACAAAAGAAACATTCCCATTAGTTAGAGATGGTATTATATGGCTTGGTAAATATGCCGGAGATATGGCTTTTAAAGTCCCAGCAGATTCAGAGCCGAGAGATACAAGATTTTGGATTGATCCATCAGGACAAAAGTGGAGAAGCATGGGAAATATATGCTGGTATACTAATGTTGATTTAAAAAGAAGACATACAGTATTAGATTTAATGACAATGGAAGAGAATTTAAGATACAATAAACCATTAATAAAAAAACTTGAAAAAGATTATAATGTAAGGGAGTATCCAAGATTTGAAAATTATAATGCAATTGAAGTTCCAAGATATGATGCAATCCCAAAAGACTATAGTGGAATAATGGGTGTACCAATTACATTTTTAAAGAAACATAATCCAAGACAATTTAGAATAATAGGACATACTCATTCTGGAGATACATCAGCAGAAGTAGAGAAAATAAGAACTGATGCATCTCGTAGACATAGAGGATATATAAATGGGAAACAAATTTATGATAGAATTTTAATTGAGAAAGTGGAGGAGTTCAATGGAGAAGATTGATTTAAGAACAGATATTACTATTGGAGAAATATGTGAGGGATTTCAATATAGTGAATCTGAAGAAAAAGGTTTGTTTGGATGGAATGGAAAATTAACGATACAACCAGAATATCAAAGACATTATATATATGATAACGGTAAGGATGATGTTGCTGTAATAGATTCTTTGTTGAAGGGATATCCAATAGGTTTAATTTACTTTGTAGAAACAGAGGATGGTAGATATGAAATTCTTGATGGACAACAAAGAATAACAAGTATCGGAAGATATCTCACTAATTGGTTTGCTTGGATAGATTCAAATGGAATACCTTACAAATTTAGATCGTTACCAGAAGATTTACAGGAAAAAATAAGAACAACAAAATTAACGATATATATATGTAAGGGAGAAGAATCAGAAATAAAGGAATGGTTTAAAACTATAAATATAGCTGGTAAAGAATTGAAACAACAAGAATTGTTAAATGCAATTTATTCTGGAACATTTGTAACTAAAGCAAAAGAAGTTTTTAGTAATTCTCATAATTCAAATCTTCATAAATGGCTATCTTACATTAAAGCTGATGTAAAAAGACAGGGATTATTAGAAGTAGCATTAGAATGGGTTTCTAGAAATTGGGAAAAAGAAGGCAATCTAGAAAAATATATGAGTGAGCATAGATATGATGATAACATTGCCGAATTAAATAACTATTTTAATGATGTAATTAATTGGGTGTCAACGGTTTTTATTGATGTGAAAGATGAAATGCAGACTATTAATTGGGGAAAAATGTATGAGATGTATCATAAAAATCCATATGATGCACAACAAATACATGAAAAAGTAACGAAACTATACAATGATATATTTGTACAAAATAAAAAAGGAATATTTGAATATGTATTAGGTGGATGTGAAGACCATAAATTGTTAAATGTTAGAATATTTGATGAGCCAACAAAAAGAGCTGTATATGGCAAACAAACGGAAGAAGCCAGAAACAAAGGAATTTCAAATTGTCCGTTATGTGCAGTAGGTAATAATTCTAATAAAAATAAAATATGGGAATTGAGAGAAATGGATGCCGACCATGTTACAGCATGGAGTAAAGGTGGAAGCACAGATATATCTAATTGTGAAATGCTATGTGCAACACATAATAGAGCAAAAGGGAACAGATAAAAAGACTACAAATTAGTAGCCTTTTTTTGTTTTTCAATAAAATCAAGAACAGCTTTCCCAAAATCAGGATCGTTAGAATTTTTTTGATTTTTAATAAAATCCAGGAATGCTTCTCCAATTCCACAATGTGAACATATCTTAGTTTTGTTATCTTTTCTAGAAATAGCAGGATGTCCATCATAATCTTTGCCACAGATAGGACAAACAGGGTATATTTTAAAAGCATCAGTATCAAGAGAAGAACAGGCTTCTTCAGCTTCCTCAACAGAATTAAATTTAGTGGCAGAATCAATATGAGTCGTCAAATGAACAAATGTCATTCCAGAAGGAATAGTATCATTTATATTCATATAATAAGCTGGTTCATTATCCCAGAAAGCCTTAAGAACGAACATTGTCATCACCCATATAAGTATTCAATTCATATACAAGACTAAGTTTTCTATTTAAATCAACGGAGAATTTTTCTACAGAATCATAGTCTTTTGCTTTAAAATGAAATCCAGTAGTTTTAATAGTAAATAATTTAGCTACAGAATTATAGCAAATTGTAACTAAAGAATCCTTGTTTTTATCTCGTACAAGAAGATGACTATCATCAACTTCAAAACCACAGAACTTTAATAATTCAACTTGTTTATTAGTCATTTTTAGTCACCTTAAATCCAGCATCTTCTAATTCTTCAATTGTCCTATCCATATCATTATAAGTGAAAGCTTCCATTTCATTTCTATAATAGTCTAAAAGTTTGTCCAATTCGTTATATAATTCTTCAAGTGAACCTTCAATTACAATTGAATATTCACCAGCAACATAATCAAATTTATAAGTTTTATCCATTTGTTTCATCTCCTTAATATTCATCATCATCGACATCAAATTCGATGCAATCATTATCTAAGCTCAAATAACCAGAAGAACCAAAGCTGATAAACTTATACATTCCATAAGTATTACAGCTAGTAGGAATCTCCTCGGTGTTAGTGTGCTCCATTTCATCAACACACATTTGTAATTTTTCAATTAATTTTTCTAAATCTTTTTTTGTAATTTTCATTTTTATAATTCCTCCTTTAATTCGTAATCGTAATTTTCTAAGAATTCTTCAAAAGACATATCTTTATCATCAGAACCATCTCCAGCACCTTCATAGACACCAATTCTATCTTGTCCATTAGTCCAGAAAGAAGCAACACCTTCCCAACCATTATTTTTATTTTTTGTAAATAATGCTAGTGTTTCATTAGTCCATAATTTTTTTCTAATTTCGAGTAAATTTGAAACATTCATTTTTTTATCCATAATATCAACCTTTCTATAAATACTGAACAGTATGCACCCTATAGCATTTTATACGATGCTTTACTAAGTAATCATTTAATGAAGCCATATTATCAAATACAGCTAGTGGTGTCTTAAAAGACCTTTTAAAACCAACCAACACATAACAAGTAGTACCTTTTTGCATTTTCATACCTCCTAATATATTTTTAAAGTTTCGTAGACTTTCTAAATTTTGCTGTTTAAATATTCAACAATAGCCTTAGCAATTTCTCTTCGTTTTTCATATGTGATAGGAAGAGCATTAGGATCATCAGAAGTCAGAACAAAATCGACATGCCTAACAACATACTTACCAACGAACTTACCTTTTTCACATTTATACTCGATGCAATTTTTTGGCTTAATAGTAATATTCTTATTCATAATATCCTCCTTTTCTAAGGTTGTTATATTAATCACTTATTAATACAATTAAGTCAAGTCTTATTGCAATTATTCTGCAATTAGTTGCAATTAACAGAAGGGTAGTAAAAAAAGAAAAAATGTGATATAATAATACATGTAATTGAAGCCCAGAGGCAGACCTTTAAAATCAAAAATTTCACATTAGATAAGTTTTTAGATAATTTTAGCTAGATTTCCCGGAATTTCTCGAGTATATCTCAAAAGCAAAATTAACGGATTTTAAAGGGTTTTAAAGCCTCAAGTGTAGTCGGAATTAAGAAACTGCACACCCATGTGGCAGTGGTAAGAAATATAAACAATGCTGTGGTAAATAGCTTATTTTATAAGGGTTGTGATGTTTCCAAAAATCAAAAAATACGTAAAAATTACTAATTTTTTGGTAAAATGTTTGCAAATTGTTTGCAAAAAGTCAAAATACTTATAAAAAAACGGTTGAAACCCTTATAAATAAAGGGTTTTCTGTATATAGAAATCATGCAAACAAATAAAAGTCAGTTAATATAATGACTTTTATTTTTGATATAAAATATTGTTTAATAATATGAATATTAGATTTCATATTATAATATTAATAGGAGTTGATAATATGAATCTACTTTGTGAAAAAACATTTGAAAAAGATTCAGGTAAAAAATTATTAAATCTAATAAGAGATGTTATTTATGGTATACAAAAGGATAAAGAATTTTGCTTTGAAAAATTAATTTCATATGAAAATTTTGAGAATGTTATTCGTAGTTTTATATTAGATGTAATGAAAACGTTTCTTGAAAACAATAAGATTGCAGATGAATGTATAGTTTATATTAAACAATTGCCAAAAGGAACAAAAGGATTATTTCTTGATAGTAAAAAAGGCAATAATTTTTTAGTAATTAATGAATGTGTTATAAAAGAATTGTATGCTAGTGATATAGAACAATTTATAGTAATATTTCATGAATTAAACCATTTTAAAGTTAAATATGATATAATTCTATCAGAAATAAATGATGATATTGTAAGAATAATCAAAGAAAAGTTAATCAGAGAATCAAGTCAAGATCCATTTAATGAAATTGGTTCTATTAAATCAATAAAAAAAGGGTATATGTATGTCAACGATGATTATTATAGAGCTAATTACGAGTTATATTCTGGAGAGGTTTATGCTAATATAAAAGCGCAAGAAGATTATTTGTTTATGTTAAAATCTTTAACAAAAGATCCAAATATTCAAGCAGACATAATTAATTTTTTTCAATCTGAACATAAAGGCACCTTTGATAAAAACAAAAAATATTATGATAATCATCAAAGAGATTTTAGAACAAATTTAAATTTTAATGATTACTTTTTAAGTTATGAAGAAGCATTTGATTTATTAATAAAAGATAATCCTGATTGGTTACAATATCCACAAATAGCAATTGAATATTATAAAGATGATAATGGTATTGTTCATAAAAGAAACGAATCAGAATTGATTGAATTGTTTAATAATACAGAAGATCTACAACAAAAAGAATATATAAAATTTTTAATTGCAAAAAATGACACAAAGGATAATAAAAAGAAAATGTAAAATATATATATATTAAATAAAAATATATGATATAATTTTTATGGAGAACGAAATGCAAACAATGTTTGCAATTTGTTTGCAAATAAGCAAAATTATTATTTTGGAGGATTTATAAATGAGTACAAGAATTTTTAAAGAAGATACTATAACAATTGCTTTATTGTATAATTATATGGCAACTAGAGACATGCTTTTATCAGCAGAAAAAGTAAATGAATTTGATAGAATTGTTGATGCTAATTTAGAAGAAATGAATAGTAAAGCTAATATTGTATATCCATTAGACAATACCAAATTAATATATTTTACATCTTGGGATGAAGTTGGTAATCAATATTATATTTTAAAACCTGATTTTGATGAGGAAAAAGCAATTGAAGATTATATTTATAGAAGACATTATGATGTTACTATAGCATCTCAAAAAGAAAATGCATTAGATTTACTAGGACTTAAACTAGAAGATGGTAAAATTCAAATCAAGAAAAATAAAGTAAGAAAACTATTATTTAATAAAAAATAGATCATGCAAACAATGTTTGCAATTTTTTTGCAAGAATTGAAAAACGCATAGTACTATATATACTAGATTGTTATTAACATTTGGCTCAGGACGCAAATATAAACAATGTTGTGGTAAGTAAATAAAACCCCGTAATTTCGGGGTTTTTTGATGCCTAAAATTAGAAAAATAATTTAGATACCTTTTTGGATACCTTCCGGTGAGTATTTAAAAGGTATCTAGATACTCTTTTTTGAAGTGAAAATACAAAAACTTTGTATCGCTAAAAAACATGATATTTCCTTTGTTTATAAGGACTTACAAAGATTTTGACTTCTAATAAAAATGAAATTGTGTCCACTGCCAAAATGACATAGAACATTAATTGTTTGATAATAGCAATTTTAATAAAATATAATGGGTCTATTGACATACTAGAAGACATAGTATACAATATTATTGTATTAAGAAAGTAATACAAAGAGGTGCGATTATGGAATTTACTTTTGATAATAATATCCCAATATATATTCAGGTTTTAGAATATATGAAAATATATCTTATTTCCGGTGTATTTAAATGTGGTGAAAAATTACCCTCAGTTAGGGAATTTGCGACAACATTTAAAGTCAATCCTAATACTATGCAAAAGGCACTAGCTGAACTTGAAAGTATGAATTTAATATATACCGAAAGAACAAATGGTAAGTATGTTACAAATGATACAAAATTAATAGAAAAACTAAAAGATGAATATGCTATTACCCTTGCAAAGAGCTATTTTCAAGGAATGAAAAAAATAGGATTAGGGAAAGCCGATTCAATAAAATATTTAGAAGGGATAGATGATTAATATGAAACTTTTAGAAATTAAAGATTTAAATAAATCGTTTGATAATAAAGAAATACTTAAAGATATTAATTTAAGTATTCAAAGCGGAAAAATTATAGGCTTATTAGGTAAAAATGGCGTTGGAAAAACTACACTTATTAAACTTATAAACGATTTACTAACACCAACAAGTGGAGAAATATTAATTAAAGGCCAAAAAATAGGAATTGAAACAAAAAAAGTAATATCTTATTTGCCAGAAAGAACATATTTAAATAAACAAATGAAAGTATCTGAAGTAATAAGTTATTTTGAAGATTTCTATGACAATTTTGATTCTGAAAAAGCCGTAAAATTGTTAAAAGAATTAGATTTAGATATCAATCAAAAGTTAACTCAAATGAGTAAGGGTATGCAAGAAAAAGTTCAATTAGTTCTTGTAATGTCTAGAAATGCTGATTTATATGTTTTAGATGAACCTTTAGGTGGTGTAGATCCAGCAACAAGAGATTATATTTTAGATACTATACTTTCTAATTTTAATGAAAATGCTAGTGTTATTATTTCAACGCATTTAATATCTGATATTGAAAAAATATTAGATGAAGTCATATTTATTGATAAAGGACAGATTGTATTGCAAAGTGATGCTGATAAACTTAGAAATAAAGAAAACGCATCAATTGATGAAATTTTTAGGAGGATGTTCAAATGCTAAGTAAGTTATTAAAATATGATTTAAAATATATGATAAAGAACATGTCTATATTATATGTATTAGCTATATTTTTTTCTATAACAACACGAATACTATTTAATATAGAACAATCAATAATTATTAATATAATTGGACAAATTAGTGTAGGATGTATGTTTGCAATGCTTGCTAATATATTAATAAATACTATAATGAGAAGTTGGGTTAGATTTAGAGATTCATTATACAAAGATGAAGCTTATTTAACACATACACTTCCGGTTACTAAGAATGAATTATACAATTCAAAATTTATACAAACTCTTATCTTTTTCTTCGTTGGTTTTATTGTTGTTTTAATAAGTTTGTTTATTGCATATTATTCAAAAGATAATTGGT
>JAFQRV010000003.1 GCA_017409905.1 Bacilli bacterium | reverse complement strand
TTTTCTTTTTTTACTATTAATCTATCAATAACTGTTCTATCAGTATAATTATCAATTATGATTATTTCATTGTTAGCTGATTCAAAGATACTTTGTATTAGAGTATATGAATCATAAAACTCCCCATTATAAAATATCTTGTTTAAACTAAACTCTTTATCTAAGACTTTATCTTCAATCTTAATTAAACGATTATTAATTGAAGTAACTTGATTCTTTAGTTCAATATAGTTATCATTAGAAACAATTACTCTATTTTCATTTATTACATAACCTTTTAATAAATATTCTTTTAGTACTTTATTAGCCCATTGTCTAAACATTATTCCTCTTTTAGAATTAACTCGATATCCAATAGATATAATCATATCTAAATTATAATGATTAATTTTTCTTTTTACCTTTCTTTTCCCTTCATAACGAACTGTCAAAATTTCCTTTACAGTTGAAATACTTAATTCATTACTACCTAGTATGTTATTAATATGCATACTTATATTTTGTTTAGTTGAATTAAATAAAAATACTATTTGTTCTTGTGTTAGCCAGATAGTATCTTCTTCTGGACTTACACTTACTTCTAATTCAAATTCTCCATCAATAAATTTTACAATATCATAATTTTGTGTTTTGTTCATATTTATCCTTTCTAATAAAAAAAGAGAATTAAATATTTTTAATTCTCTTTTAATTATAGTTTATAAAGATTAATAAATAAAGTTTTTTATGTTTCGAAAATTACATGTTAATTTTATTTGCTGAAGCATTTCCATATATTGTATGACATTCAATATTGCCCATTGTAGTAACATTTCCACCAACATTACCACATTCAACATAACTAGATGCCTTTAAATCTTTTCCAACATTACCACATTCAACATAGCTACCTGATGCAACATTTCCTGAAACATCACTACATTCTACATATGATCCCGCTGTAACATTTTGGCCAACTTCACCACATTCAACGTATGAACCACTGCATATACTTCCTTCTACATTTCCACATTCAACATATGAACCAGCATTTACATTGCCTCCTATATCTTTTGCGGTAACTGAGAAATCAGAATCCACACTTCCTTCAATCTTTTCTTCAAAAATGATTTGTACTTTCATTAGTGATTTAATTTCTTGATGCTTTAATACTTTACCATTTTTTACCGCAAATATTCTAATTACATTATCATTAGGCATTTGATGTACTTCTTCTTTTTCTTCTTTCTTTTGGTTGAATAAATCATTTAAAGTAATGTTAAAAATTTCACAAAGTTTTAATAAACTACCAAGGTCAGGAATAGTTAAACCATTTTCCCATTGACTAATTGCTTGGTGAGTAATGAACATTTCTTCTGCTAGTTCAGTTTGAGTCATTCCTTTATTCTTTCTTAACTCTACTAATTTATTCCCTAGTTCTTTTATTTGATTATTTTCCATATGTACCTCCTTATAAATACAGTTTTATTTTACTAATAAAAAGATAAAATGTCACTCAAGTATTTATTGAATTTGACATAATTTCCTGCAAGTATTGCTTGCAATAGCTTTTATAAGAAAAGTAGGAATAAAAATTCCTACTTATTAGTGTTTTAGTAAATAGTAATTCTTTTTACCACGTCTAATGATTGTATACTTTTTGCCTATGGCATTATCTTTAGACACAACAAATTCTAAATCTTTTTGTTGAGTACCATTTACAAGTACTGCGCCATTTTCAATAAATTGTCTTGCTTCTCTTTTTGAAGATGCAGCTTTAGATATTACTAAAGCATCAATTAATGGTAAGTTTTCTTCTACTTCAACTTGTGGCATACCACCAAAAGCCATTTCAATTTCTTCAACTGTTAACTCACTTATATTACCACTGAATAATGCTTGAGTAATTTTTTCAGCTTGTTCTAAACCACGAGCACCATGAATTAATTCAGTCATTGCTTTGGCTAAAGCTTTTTGAGCAACTCTTAGATGAGGTTCTGCAATAAATGATTTTTCAATCTCATAGATTTCTTCAACTGATAAGAAAGTAAATTGTTTTAATCTCATCATTACATCAGCATCTGGAGTATTAATCCAGAATTGATAGAAGTGATATGGGCTAGTCTTTTCAGGATTTAGCCAAACAGCTCCACCTTCAGATTTACCAAATTTAGTACCATCACTCTTTAATACTAGAGGTACTGTCACACCATATGCTTTAGCTTCATCACCATGGATTTTTCTAATTAATTCTAAACCACCAGTAATGTTACCCCATTGATCTTGACCACCAACTTGTAATTGACAGTTATATTCTTTATATAAATGTTCAAAGTCTAAAGCTTGTAGGATTTGATATGAAAATTCTGTATATGAAATACCACTATCTAATCTTGCTTTAACTGTTTCTTTATTAATCATATAATTAACATTAAAGAATTTACCATAATATCTTAAGAATGTTAAGATATCTAAATTATGTGTCCAATCATAGTTATTAACTAATATAGCTGGGAATAAACCTTTTACTTGTTCATATAAACATTCTGCATTATGTTTAGTAACTTCTGCAGATAATAATTGTCTTTCACTACCTGGTTTTGGATCACCAATTGAACCTGTTGCACCACCAATTAAGAAGATTGGTTTATTACCTACTGATTCTAAACGTTTTGCGAATAGGTAAACAAGTAAATGTCCTACGTGTAAACTGTCACCAGTTGGATCAGCTCCTAAATAAAAAGTTAATTCTCCATTATTAATTTTTTCAATTACTGCTTCATCAGTAACACTATGAATTAATCCTCTCCATTTTAATTCTTCAAATAACGTCATATTAGTATATCTCCCTTATTTAATACTATCTCTTTCAATTACATTATAATTAATAAATTGTTTAATATTTGTTACTTCTTCGTCTTCTTCACATTCCATAAGACTAGTTAATAAGTCCATTGCTTTTTCACCCATTTCATAAATAGGTGTATTAACACTTGTAAGTTTAGGTCTTGCAAGTTCTGCATATCTTGTGTTTTGGAATCCAATTACTTGTAATTCATCTGGAATATGAATATGTAATAATCTAGCTACATTAATAAATGAAACGGCCATTGAATCTCTTACAACAATTGCAACATCAGGATGTTCTTTTTGTAATAATTCTTTAAAACTAACTTCATTTCTTTCTGTTAAACCACTAACTTCAATAATTCTTGGTTCTAAGTTTGCTTCTTTCATTGCTTGTAAGTAACCATCAACTTTTAAATTATTCATTGCATAGTTACGAATAGTCTTAATCATCCAAATCTTTTTATTTCCACGATCAATCATTTCTTTTGTAACACCATATGCTGCACGATAATAATCAATTGATACTTGTGGAATATTTGGATTTGAACATGGAGTATTTGTTAACACTACTGGCATTGGAACATCTTCCAATAACTTTTCATGTTCTTCTGTAAATTCATCATTAATATATAATACGCCATCAACACTTGAGGCAACTACTGTACCCCAAAGTTCTTTTTCAGCTTTTAATTGTTCTTCCGGATTGTCATAATTATTGCGTCCCGCAACAAATAGTCTTAATAAGTAACCACGTCTAGTTGCACAATCGGCAATACCATTAACAATTTCTGCAATACTACTTCTAGTAAGTTCTGGTACTACAACTGCAACAGTAGTTGATTTTGAGCTTGCTAACCCTTTTGCATTTAAATTAGGTTTATATCCTAGTTCTCTAATAATCTTTTCAATTTTCTCACGAGTGGCAGGTTTAACTTTTTCTGGATGGTTTAGTACTCTAGAAACGGTTGCAAGTGATACTCCAGCAGCGCCTGCTACGTCATAAATCTTTATTTGGTTCATCCTACTCCTCCTATTACAAAATTTGAAAGCAATTCTACTTCATTATATATTATACTCTATAATTTTATTTTTTTCAAGAGAAAATGAAAATATTTTCATTATTTAAAATATTATTTTTGAACCGTCTATTTAGATCTCCTGCCCCCAATAATACAATAATAACTTTTTTATCTAAAAGTTCTTTATTAAAGTCCTTATATTTCTTAAAACAACTAAAATATTTTTGAACTAGTATTTCTAATTCAACATTATATGGTTCCCTTTTTGATGTAAATACTTTATCAATATATACATCATCAAAGTTTTTTAAAGAACTTAAAAAGCCATTAATTAAACTAATTGTCCTTGAATAAGTGTGAGGTTGAAATAATACTATTTTAGGATAATTAGGGTATTTTATATTAATGCTTTGATACAAAGCATTTATTTCAGTTGGATGATGGCCATAATCTTCTATTAAGATTAATTCATTTATCTTTGTTTCTTCCATTCTTCTAGTAGGAAAAATAAGATTTGTGCATCGTTTTTTAATATATTCATTTGTAAAACCTAGTAATTTTAATACTTTATAACATAATATAAAATTATGTATATTATGAATACCAACTACATTTAAGATAAACTCATGATTTTCTATTAGTACTTTACTATAACTTTGATACATTCCAGTTATCTCATAATCAATACACGATAGTGTTACTACTTTTTTAGCATTTTTTGAAGCTTTATAAAAAGAATCAATCGTATGATTAATATTTTGAAAATAATCTGGATGGTCATAATCAATGTTTGTTATAACTAAAATATCTGGTTTATAACTTAAAAAATGATCTTGATATTCACAAGCTTCAAATATTAAATACTTATAATTCTTTTCAGCAAACCCTGTACCATCACCAATAATACATGCTATACTTTCATCTTTTAACAATTCTTTTAGAAAAAAAGAAGTAGTAGTTTTGCCATGTGTACCACTAATTCCAATCTTTATACCTGGTAGTGTAGATATATATTCATGATAATAATAATACTTATAACCATTCTTAATAATCTCTTGTACTTCCTCATTTTCTAAGTGATATGCATTACTAATAATATATATATAATTTGGAGATATGTTGTTTTTAGAAAACGGTAATACTTCTATATTACGTTTAATTAATCCACTTTCAAAATCAAATGTCTGACTAACATCACTTCCCATTACCATATTTCCCATATCATACAAGTAACAAGCAAGTGCACTCATTCCACTTCCTTTAATTCCAACTAACCAATATTTCATAAAAATCACCACTTAATTATATGCTAGTGATTTTTCTTTTATATTCCAAAATAAAAAAGAACAAATTTCTTTGTTCTTTTATCTTTCAAAAGTTCCAGGAGCAACTTCATCCCATTGATTGTAATGTTCATCTCTCCATACACCATTCGTTTTCTTTAAAACTGTGCCATCATTCATTAAAGCAATTTCACTAGGTTTGTCTTCTGGCATATGTGATACTCCATACCAAATACCAATACCTATTAGACCTCCTATTACAAACACAGCAACGGTTGCAGCAGCATATGCAATATACATCAAAATAAATGGTAATATAATTATTATTATTAAATCCCATATTAAGAAATTTCTACAATATCTTTCAAATGACATATATCCAAGAGTTAATTTATCAACAGTTTTATAGTTTTTAAGCAATAAAAGAATTGGTATAACTACTGGTAAAATATATAAAACATATATATTTTTGAAGTTAACTAACCAGTCTTTTAATTTACCTGGTATTATAACTATCCATAAATATACATCAGCTTGACTTCCTTCATATTTTGGGAATGTTTCAAAATATGGTTTTGTAAATCTAAAAAACAAATATACAGTTCCAATAAAACTTAAGAATGCAAGCCATGCAAATACTCTAGATATTGTAAGATGTGGTCCCATTAATAGTTTTTCATGATGACCACGCAAGAAAGTAAATAAACATGGTACACAAGTTAAATAAAAATAAGATAATATTTTACCATATGATAACTGATCTGTTTCAGTTAAGTTTTCCATCCATGTTATAAATTTCATGTATGGTTTTACTATCAATAAAGAAACTTCATCAACAAATATTCCAAGTAGTGATATTATTAATAATAAAATAAAAAAGATAATTGTTATATAAAAAAATGTTTTATTTCTTTTAATAGTTTTCTTTTCCATAGTTTTCCCTCTATATTAATATATATAAATTATATCATATTATTTTATTAAGGTCAAATTTAATCAGAGATTTTTATAACAATTATATATATAAAACACCACCTTTTTATAAGTGATGTTTACAAATTTTTATTCTTCTATAATAACTACACTATATTTCTCATTTAATCCCTTTTCTTTTAAAAAGTTATTAAATTCTTCTGCTAGTATATCTGCAGTTATTTCTATAGTATTATTAGGTTTACCATAACTATTAGCTTTTTTAATATTTTCAACTACTAATTTAAATTTAACAATAATTCCTTTTGTCTTAAGAAATTCACTAAATTGTTCGTTTAACTCTAACAATTCATTTTCTAATTGTTTTTCTACCATTTTTTAATTTCTATCATAAAACAACTAACCTATTAATAAAATTAAATTTAAACCCCAAAATTTGCTCATTTTGGAACTTTTTGATTACTTATTTACACCAAAACTACTTTTCTTTAAAATAAGGAATTACTGACATTAATAAAATAAATTACATATCAAAATTCTATTTAACAGGTATAACTTCAATAATTATGGAATGGATAAATAATAACTGTATAGATTCAATTGATTACATATCAGATATAATACTTTTATGTAATAATCATTCATTCATATAAAAAAGAAAAGATGTAAGATAAAATCTTACATCTTTTTTGTTTTAAGCCATATTTTCTGGAGTAATATATCTAGTAATAATTTCAATTATATATTCTTCAGTATAATATCCTTTACCTACTGCCACTTTAATAAATTGTCCATTGAACATATCAAATTGTTCTTTAGTTAGTAAGTGACCCCATTCTTCATATGTATATAATCCGTATTTTTCAATGTCTCTCATCATTGATTCTTCATCATACTTGAAGTTTTCATCTACTTCAAATGGAAGTTCATATAACATGAATGGTTCCATAGTTAGAACATTATCATAAATAAAGCTATATTCATATGCAGTAATGAATTCATAAGTATCCGCGAATACAAATTCTACACTTGCATCAACAATTTGTTTTTGACCTACATTTCCATTATCATAAGACATAATAATAGTACCTATATAATCATATACATTATCAGCGTTAATACTTATGAACTTACGATTTACCACATCAAAGTATGATTGGCCTCCTGCAAAATCTGCAGTTGTTCCATCTGCAAAGAATAATGTTGTCTTTATAGTAGCTATATTAGTTAATTTTTCAACAAATATAATAGGTGTTGCAACATATTTACCCTCAGTAAAACTCCATGTCAATACAATATCACCCAATAAAACATCTTTAGCTAATTTTGTAGTTCCATCTGCCATAAGTATTTCGGCATCTTCAAAAATACAAACAGCACTACTATTTCCTGAACTGCCTACAATTGTATAAGTATATGGATTCATTGTGAATGCAGAAGCACTAGTTCCACCATTTTCATTCTTTTCGACAACTTTAGTTCCTGAACTATCCGCATATGAAATTTGATATCCTTTATATCTACTAGAACTATAACTATAAGTTGAAGATACTGTTGCTCCTTCACTGATATAAACGGTTTCTGTTTTAGCAGGGCTTGAAGTATTTGCAAATGAATGAGTTGTTCTTAACTCTGTATCTTCGCTACTAATTATGATATATCCATTTGTAACCGAAATATTAATTGTAGCATTTTCAGCTTGAAGTGTAGTTTGATAATAATTTGTTTCTACTATTTCACCAACTACATTTACATCTGCAGAAGTTGTAAACGAATCACCCGGAACATAAGTGTTATCACCACAAGTGAATACTAAACTTCTTAAAATAATATATGTATTCTTATCTTCTACTTCATTAAATACTATTCCCATACTAATTGCGGTAGGAAGAGTAACACTTTGTTCAGGTTTTAGATAATATGTTGCTGTAACTGTTTCTAATGATACATTTACAGTATATTTCTTAACCCATTTACCGTATAAAGTAACACTTTCTGATGTTCCAAAAATTGACTCAGTCACTGATGTAACTTTAGTACTTTCTTCAAATGTTGAAGATGTATACCATCCGCCAAAGTAATAAGGTTTACTTGGATTTAAATCATATGAACTTAAACTTTGTAATACCGCTTTTGACCAATCATCGTTTAATACGATAAATGAATAAGTATCATAAAAGCTTAAATCAGAATAATCATAATTAATTCCATCAGTTAAATTAGGTACGTAATTTATAACATATGAACTTGTTCCTTCTGGATACCATAATGCATATAAATTAAGTTTATTTTCTGAATCTAGTAAATTAACCATTTCTGAACCAACAATATTAGTAACACGGTTTGTGCATTCACTATCAGTATACCATCCGCCCAATACATAATTACCATTCTTAGGTTCACTTAAAGCTTGTTCAGTTTCATAATTGAATGTTCCAAACAATTGTCCTGTTGAATCAGTAGAACTTTGATAATAAACATTCTTATAATAAACTTCATAGTTAATTGGCAACCATTTTGCATATACATAAGTATTTACAAATATAGTACCACCAACAGCAGGTTGAGTGAATGTTAGGTCGAAATACCAATCTACAAATTCATAGTATTCCCTAGTTGGATCAGTTGTATTAATATCAGTTATTGCATAACCATTTGCACCTGTTGAGCAAGGGCCTTCTGAAGTTCCACCTGTTAATGTTCCTCCATTAGGATCATAGTAAATAGATGCACTAGTACTGTACCAACCACCATTCTTAGAATAGAATGTACCAGTTGCAACAGTCTTAGCATTTGCACTAATACCGCTTCCTTCAAATAGATATAGTTTAAATTGTTCTTTCACAACTATCCATTCTTTTATGCTTGTAGTAATGCTTGAACCTTCATATGTCTTAGGCTCATATGCAGTAATTGTAGTTGCACCTGTAATAGTAACAGTTGCACCAGATGAAGTTTCAGTTAAGATTGTACCCGCAAAATTAGTACCAATGAATGTACCATTTACAATGAATTGACCCGGTACATCTTTAACAGGATATTTGTTACCAGCCATTATAGCTGCCGAATCATCAAAATAACTATATACAATTAAATCGCTAGCTGTAAGTTTAGTGCCTTCATTTACTCTAAGCATTCCTCCAGGCATAATCTTATATCTTTGATTTAACACAAATTCTGCAGTTGCAGTTTGACCTTCAGCTTGTCTTAAATTAATATGATATTTATATGTGATAGGAAAGTAAATATCATTTGTAGAGACATTTACAGTTCCTAATACTTTAAGACTTAAAGTCATTGAATTAGCTGATGCTCCACCATAGATATCTAAATTAATTCTACCTGTCATGCTACCATTAGTAACATTCTTATCATATTTAGCCTCAAGATAACTATAAGTAGAATCAGTAAATCTAATAACTGAATCACTAGATGAACCAATCATATTAACAGCTGTGTTGTTATGTTGATCACCTGCATATAAGTTTGCCCAAGCAACTAAACTACCACTATAATTAATTCTTAATTTAGGAATCATATTAATAAATTCAAATTGGTTGAATGGCGCACTATGCATTGAACCAAACTTACTATATAATCCATATGTTTGGCTACCACCTTTGAAGTCTCTTAATACGAATGGCATATACAATTGGCCACTTTCAATTGTAACTTGGCTTCCATTATTATATGTTAATTCGTCAACATAACCATAACAATAAATTTTACCTGTTGAATTAATCTTAGCATTGCTTCCTAAATATAAGAATGCAACACTATCACATGAATGACCAGCATAATCACTTCCACCAGTACCACCACTTAAAATACCACCAATTTCAATAATACCATTATTAGTTATTACTACACCATCATTAATAGTTAATGTATTAGTAATTGTATAAGTTAATTTAACATTTACTGATGTTGATGTAGCTGAGTTAGCTGTACCTGTAGCATAAGGAATTGATAATGTAATTCCATTATTAATTGTCATATTTGCTTTAACAATTGGGTTAGTTCCTAAAATTACATATACAACAGTTCCAGAATTATTACTTGTACCAGCATCCGCAATAGCTTTTTCAACAGTACCATAATAATATGTACCATTATAAGCCACTGGAGAAATGTTGATAGTTACATTAGAACTTACTGAATTATAGTTAGTTGTATCAGTAGGATTAAATGTAACAACAAATGTTGAAGTAATTGCCGCACCACTAGATGCATAACCGTAATTAGCATTAGTATAAGAGCTACCCGTTTGAGCATAGCCATAAACTACGCCAGATGCATAAGCAAATGTACCAGCTGTATTGGCACTTGGTGCAGTTGTATAATCTTTTGAAATATTTAATCTGTCTTCATAATATGTATTGTTATATACAGGCCATGTAACTGTAGGATTAATCTTATTAATAATTAATGAAGTTGCGAGGCTACCACTATAATTATTACTATCAATTACTAATGTAGTATTATATGTTCCCGCATTAACTTGACTAACATTTCCAGTTACGCTTGGTGTTGAATCACCACTAATTAAACCTTCTACACTATAAGTGATTGCACGAGCAGATCCATTATAATCATATACATTGTTAGTAATTGTAATTGTTACTGCTTTCTTAGCAACTGCAATACTTAATGTATGAGTTGATGAAGCATAGTTAGTATCATTTGGAGTAAATGTTGCTTGGAAGTTATTTGTTCCAGCATTTCCAACAGTTCCAGTTTGATTCCAACTCCATACACCATCTTTATTACTTGCATCATTAGTTAAAGTAACACTACTCAATTGATCACCATATGTAGCAGTTAATCCATTAGGTAAAACCGAAGGATTATATGCTGCACCATTAACAATTAATTTAACATCAATATCTTCACAAGCATAATTATCATCTTCTATACTTAAAGTAGTCGATGTTTCACCAACATTAGTTCTAGTTACATTACCTATAACAGTAACGTTAGAAGTAACATCTGTTGCACCATCCATTACCTTATAAATAATAGAATGAGGTTGTTCATCATAATTAAATGTAGATTGAACAATAACAATTGTTAAAGTTTTTTTACTAACCTCTACACTTGTAGTTGTTTCGTATGTTTCATAATTATTATTTGATGAAGTAAATTTAATACCAAATGTATGAGTTCCGACACTTCCAACCACTGTAGAAGTTTCATCTACGAAACTCCATGTACCATATTCACTTGTAGGTAATGTAATACTACCTAATGTATCCCCATAAGAGGCTGCCAATAGAGAAGGAGCAACCACTCTAGCTTTATTAATTACAAGTTGTGTATCAATAGTACCACTATAATTATTACTATCAATTACTAATGTAGTATTATATGTTCCCGCATTAACTTGACTAACATTTCCAGTTACGCTTGGTGTTGAATCACCACTAATTAAACCTTCTACACTATAAGTA
>JAFQRV010000036.1 GCA_017409905.1 Bacilli bacterium | reverse complement strand
TATGTTATTGACTATTTTATAACTGTCCTCTCTATAATTTTAGATTTTCAGTAATGACAAAGAAAAAGAGAGGTTTTTGTCCTCTCTATAGCCTTAAAAAAAGTTTATAATTTTTTATTTATTATATTTTTTTAATTCATCCTCTAATACTCCATAACACTTCTTTATCATATCAGTATATTCTGTTTTCTCAGTATCATTTAATTTAGAACTCTTTAACTCTTTTTCAATCTTTGTTAAAGTTTTCATAGAGTTTTCCGCATCTTCTTTTGAAAAAATACTGTCTGCACTTATTATAGAACCTAAAAGAAAATAAAGCATACCATTTTTATGCAAAGCATCAATCATATTTTCATTCATATTAATATCCTCCTGGCTTACCATTTTTCTGAATAATCTATTTCAATAATTCCATTTCTGTTTTTTAATACTCCAATACAACCTAATGGGATACAAGTAAAATTGTTGCCTATGACTATCCACTTTATATTAGTGTTTTCTACCATTTATCTGAAACCTAATAGGCTCTAATATGTAGTCTTTTAAATTAATCATAAAATACACCATCTAATTTAATTCTATCGTACTTTTCTTTATTAGTCAACGATTTGAGCAAAGTAATATGAGGTAGATTTTACTCTACCTCATACTATACTTATTTTATAAATTATTTAATTGGAAATTATCTCTCTTTAACTATAAAAACTTTGTTTTCAACTGAATATTAGTTGAAGTTAATTACGAAAACTACACCGCCATAAACAACGTCAGAAATTGCTGAACTGAAAGCAGGTAATTTAGCTTCATAATCGATAGGTAATACAGAACCACTTGCTATTACAGGGAACTCTGCACCTTCTAAACTATCAACTTCTGCATTTGCTAAATCAAAGTTATAATCAGCATATACTCTTTCAACATCTGTTTTACCATCAGCTTCGTCTTTGATTGTTGAAGCAATTACATTTTCAGTAGCACTATTAGCAATTACTGTACCGTCTGTTTCAACTTCAACACCGTTGATTTTGAAACCAAATGTTTTGCTATTAACTTTCATGTTCGCATAGTCAGCATTGAAATCTGAAATTGTATAACCTGTTTTAGGAACAACTGTTACTTTTTCAATTCTAACCTGACCTAAATTACATTCATTGATAACTTTTGCTGCACCATCTAAATCCTCACCCATAGCATCTTCATAAGTCTTATCACCATTTGCATCCTGAGCTACGTGTAAAGCGATAGGAACTGTTACCTTAAACTGTGTTGCTTCTGCATCTACAACAACTACTGAAGAAGCATCCTGTGCACCACTATCAACTGTACCAACAACAGAGAAATATTCTGCACTATCATAAGTACCTGCTACGATGTCCAATTTAGCATCGTCAGCTAACATTTCACCTGTTAATTCTGTTGCGAATACTGATGTACCCATTGAAGCTACCATTAATGTAGCCATACCTAAACTTAAAAGTCTTTTGATGTTCATAATTAAACACCCTCCTTAATATATAATTTTTTTTGTTTTCTTTTTTCATCCTTTGACTAATAACCTTCTAACAAACTGCGATAGAAAACTCATTTTCTGTCGCTTACAATATAATATATTTTAAACTGTAGTCAATTTTAAATATATGTCAAACTGATTTTTTACGTTGTTTAACACAGATTTCAACTGTCCACTATCAATTTTTTTTATTGTTATTTCAAAGTTTTAATAGTGGAGTGGGTAGTAGGAAAACTACTACCACACCCTACAGATTATCTTTTTTACTGCCTTGTTGTGTCAGTAATACTTACATTTGCAACCAAATAATCTACTTTTTGCTTACCAAAAGCACTTCCTAATCTACTGTTATGCTCAAAGTAAACATTAGTATTTGCTAAACCATAACCTATATTATCACTCTTAAAATTGTAGTTTATAACAGTATGGCCTTTACCTAATGTACTAAAGAATTGTGATTTATCAATAGGAGTATTTAATCCTGCAATTTGCATTGATAATTTATCAGAGAAAGAAATAGAAGGGACATTATAATTACTTACATACTCTCTGATTACCAAAACTGTTGTATCTTCACTATACCAACCCTTATTTAACTGAAGATTGTTAGTTGTTATACCATCTAATGATTGTTTTGCAGCAGAAACCATATCTATGTATTTTTGCTCTGTTAATTGAACTCCTGTCTGATGTTCAAAACCTTTTAATACTGTGTTTTCTTTACTTCCTATCAACTTCATATTTACAAGTGCCTCATACAAACCTGCATCTTTACTTTGTAAATCACCTATTTTCACAAGTGAATATGCCTTTGTATCTCTGTCTTGTAATCTCACACCTATAACTTGACCGCCTCTAACTATTAAATCATGAGTAAACTCTACTGTTGTACTACCACTATATGAAATAGGCTTTAATGCTACATTTTGAGTTTTAGTACCACCTTGAACTATTTGAGGTGTAGAAACTTCTAATCTTTCAGATGCAGTACCACCATAACCATTCCATTTTCCTATAAAGTTGGTATGAAGTGTTTTTGTGTTATAACCATTTAATCCCCAAGCATTCTTTACATTTACACCGTTTTTATTTGTAGTTACGTCCAATGCAAATGTCTTAACTGTCAATAAACCACTTTGACCTTTATTTGTTTCTGACCTTTGTATGCCAAAAGTTGTATTTATTGAAGTACCTTTATAAGCAACCTGTTTATTAGGCTCTCCAACCTTATTTCTTGCTGTTAGTGCTCTACTGTCTGTTGCAAAAGAAGATGCTGTACTATTTTCATTTACAAATAACTTGAATTGTAATGTATGGAATGTTATAGGTTTTATTGTTCTTGCCTGTTCTCCAATTACCCATTTAACTGAAGTATCTCCTTTGTCAGAATCAAACAACATAGCAACCTCTGGATATATTTTTAATTCTGTTGGAACTTGATATGTTACTGTTGTTTTACCATTATCATTTGTGAAATAAGGACTTATTTCTAATACGGATGATGGTTGTGCTATATACCTATCAAAAGTTGAATTGATATTATAATCTGCTGTTAAATATGTGATTTTTGAACTCTTTTTATTTCTTGTTTCAGGAAGTGTATAACAATCACATACATCATGACTATAATATTTATGATGACAAGTCCAATGGTATCTTACACCATATCTATGCTCGTAATCTCTTGCATTTTCAATACCGTATTTTAATAAATCTGATTTTTGAATAGTGGAATTACCAACATAAGAAGTTGGTGTGTTTGCAGTTTCAATATTATGTAATGACAGTCCACTCTTTGTACCACTATCAGTCAACCAACTTGCCGCCTTAATTCCAAATGTTTTTGTTCCTTTAATTAGATTTAGTGTTCCTGATACATCTACGAAAGCAGATGGATTATCGTGTGTCACTCTATAACTTCCTTGTGTTATTGCTTTGGTATGCAACCAATCATTATAATATTGATTAGAAGGGTTATAACCATTATCAGTATAGGCCCCATTTGGCTGAATTAAATTATATTGATATGCTCCACTTGGAGTTAGTGTTGAGGTCGCATGCCCATTATCTGCTTTAAGATTTAACCCCATATATGCTTGACTTGAATAACCTATATTGTTTTTATATTTACTCAATCTCCATTGTTCTACTCTTAAACTTTCATCAGCAACAGGAGTTGAAATTAAAACATTCTTTTTCCATTCAGTATAAAGGTTTTCATCCGCATCAAGACTTACAACACCTAATGTATTTCCTGTCTGTTTAGGATTAGATGGCATATTTGTAAGCATTGGTATTTCAGTAGAAGTTGACCAACCTATAAAATCAGCTTCTTCAACTGTTGGTATTTCAACTTCACTTTCTAACTCTCCATATTCGTCCTCTTCAACAGGTATGCCTATTGTAGTTGTTTCTGTAGTAGCATAAGTACCATTTTTATATATGTGTACAAACTGCCTTAATTTCCTTTCTGGAATAACAATATATCTAACATATAATGTTGCCTTATCTTCATTAAGACCACTTATATTACCTTCTAACTCTACACTTGTGGTAGTGCCATTTCCTGATAAAGCATCATTTACAGTTACAATATCACTTATAGTTTCAACCTGCACGTTATCAATATCAGCAATATATTTTGCTTCTCTTACTGTATCTTCACCAGCATATAGCATTTCCCATTTTGTATTTTCCAAAGAATGTTCTTTTTCTGGTAAACCAATCATTTTTACTAAACCAGAATACTTAAAGTTTAATCTTTTCAAAACAGCTTCACGAATAGAGTTTTCTGTTTCAGGGTTGTAATAAGTTTCAAGAAGTTTTATCATTTCATTATACATTTCATTAGCAGTTTCAAAAGATGACATATCCTTGATTGTTTCTATATATTTTAAAGTTCCCGTTCTAATAGCAAGATTATAGGATAATATATCTCTTGAACTTGCTTTGATTGTATCAGAAGATGTTTGGGGTAATGCACCCGTCCAATTTAATGTGTCATTGTCTGCTTCTTTTGTGAAATCTTTAGGTGATGTCAAAATATCATTAAGATATGCAACACCTTCCTCAATTTCCTTTACATCCTCAACCTTAAATCCGCCTTGCTCATTCTTTTCAACTCCACCTGCTTCTGACCTTATATTTTCAAATATAGGGTCTCCATTTTTATCTACACCTTTTAATTTTACATAGGAAGTAACGACTTTAGCATCACTTTCCACATAAATATCAAGTGCAACAGGGAATACAAAATGCATACCAACCGCACCTGCCTCTTTTAAAGTGTACCAACCAACTCTTTTATCATTACTATTACTAATTGTTTCCCAACCATGTTTTCCATTTTGATAATCTATTTTTACTTTTAATCCTCTTTGTAATTGACCTATTTCATTAATAATCATTGAGGGGTGAATACATCCTTCTTCCATACCTTCCAAACTATATGGGGCAGATTGATTTACCCAACCTTTAACCATTCCAACATTTCCATTTTTATTCCATATAGAATATACCTGATAACCATAACCATTTACTACAAATGGTATCCATTTGTTTACCTTCATTTTATATGTTTCTTTATAACTTAAATCTTCCTCAGTATAATAATTTAATTTAGGTTTTGCACTTATTTTAATTTTATATATTCCATCTTCTTTAACCACTCTTGCTGTTGCATCAGATGATAATAAAGTACCATCTTCATTTGTCATTATTTCATATTCTTTATTTGGGTTTTGCTGTAAATCATATAATGTTGTCAATTTGATATTACTATTTCCTGATGAAATATTAACGTGAACTTCCTTACCGTTCATTATTGCCTTTTCTAAATCACTACCTGCTGGAACTTTAAACTCAAAATCCTGTTTTTCTAATGTTAAAGAAGAGTGTAAGTCAGCAACACCACCAACAGTTTTTTTAAATGAACTATCCATTATCTTGCAGGTGTTATTTCCCCAATATCCACCTGAATAATGCCATATTTCCAAAGGCCATTCGATAATTTTGTTATCTACAACCTTTGTTAATCCTTTGCCTATGTTTTCTTTTTCTGCATAAATCTTTACATTACTTAAATTATTTTCTGCTGCTTGTGTAGTAATAGGAATCCCTACCAAGAGAGATGCTATCAAACCAAAACTTAATATCACAGACAATAATCGATTTATTGTTTTACTCATTAAAATCACTCCTTACCAATTAAAGATTTTACTTGTATCAAAACTAACCCATTCTGCATCACTTGAACTAACCTTTGATTGACTTAATATCTGATTTTTTGCATCTGTTGATAACTTGTGCATTATCATTGACTTTCTATTCTCATTTATAACAGAAACAGATAAGGTAGTAACCTTAATATCTTTTACTGTTCTTCCCTCGTCAACATACTCACTATATACTTCTACAATTTGTTTGCCTGTTTTTCCCTCTGTATCAGAAGTATATGTTGAGAAAATATATTGTCCTTCTTTATCATAAGAAGCAACACTCCATTGCCATTTAAATCCCTCTGGTAATTGTGGTAAATCAATAGAAACATACATTTTACCATTCTCTTTATAAAATCTTGCTGTTTCTAATGCTTGTAAATCATACTGTGTTGCCAATTTTGTATTCATTCTACCTGCAAATGCACCATCTTGAATTACGATAGAATTATCTACGGTTTCATTAGGTTTTGTTACACTTGAAATTACTTGTCTAATCTCTGGTTTTACTGCTCTTAATATAATTGTTGAGGCCTCTGCTCTTGTTAAATTAGAAGCAGGTCTAAATGCACCATTATCGTCTCCAACTAAAATACCTTTTGCATATTGTTGTAATATGTAGTATTCATCAGGTGTTCCCTTGAATGAATTATAATCTGTTATTTTACCACTAATATTAGTAGTATCTTTACATGTTTCATTTTTTAAGTGATTTAATGCCTTTTCTGTAAATCTTGCGGCATCCGCACGAGTAATAGGTGCATTGAAATCTATATCTTCATAACTTCCAACAATACCATTTTCATAACAAGCTGCAATATAAGGAGAATACCATTCATCTCCTTCTTGTTTTGTATATGCTTTGCTTTCTGCACCTAATGAACATCCTAAAATCTTTAAGTATTCTGCATAGGAAATGTTATTATTAGGTTTAAATGTTCCGTCTTCATATCCGTTTATTGCACCTAATTTAACTAACTCTGTAACATTACTATAAAACCAATCATTACTACCAACATCACTAAATTGATATATAACTAACCCTGATTTATAATCTTTTACATCAACACTATCACTATCTAAATTAAAATGACCACGAGCTTCATTTACTGCATCCAACACCAATGAAACACCAGCACCATATTTTCCTTTTACAAGGTTTTCTGCTCTATCTAACAACTTTAATACTTCATCTGTGTGTTCTGTATCTTTTGCCAATGTATTCAACTGACCTAAACTTACAGCCAAATTAATCAAATCTTGGTCTGTAAGCATATCCTTTTCTTTTAATTCTTCTAAAAGTCCTATTGTCTTTGTTAAGTTAGTAATAATGCTGTCCTCTGTCATATAAATAGCCTCAATGGTATTTGGTTCTTGTGAGAACTTATCCATAAAAGAAGAGGCATAGGCCTTTGGTGTCATACCACCTAAAAATACTGATAATGCTAAAGCGGTAACAACAACACCTTTTATAACTCCTTTAAACTCTGTATTACTTTTTTTCTCTCTACCATAAGTTTTTTCAATATAAACTTCTTGTTTCATAACAATAACCTCCTCATTTCTTTTCTTTATTTTCAATTTTATAAAGGATAACCTGATAACCTTTGTTTATAACCCTATAAACTTCTCTTAATGCTATTAAAACTAAATATATTCCTGTCAAAAGAAACATTATACAAGCAAACATTCTAACAACATTCAAGTCTTCTTGTAAATTACTACCACAAACAAACTCTATTAAACCTTTACTTGAAGGAATATCACATATAACACGACCTTTATAATCTTCTTCCTTACAAGTCCATGGGTCTTGAACTACATGCTCATAACTGTCGCCTTGTGTCATAATAGCAAATGTACCATTACCATCTTTGTTTTTGTATATAGTGTGTGCTCTATGTTGAACGTTTAACTTATGTGCATCACTTTTATACTCTATAATATCGCCTTTTTGAATACTATCAAAAGGAACTGAATAATCTGTCAATACCAGGCAATTAGTCATAAGTGTTGGCTCCATACTGTTAGAAGTGATAACTGATACATTAATATTACATTCTTCCATTAAAGCACTATTCATAAAAGCACCTACACCTAATAACATACATCCTAAAACCAAAACATTTACAAAATGAATTAAACCTTTTAATACATACTTTTTCATAATAAATTACCTCACTTTATTTTTCTCTTAATCTTGAATTGCCTCTCTAATAGCTATCTTCAAAACAGAAGATATGGGCATTTCTTTTTCTTTTGCTATTTCTCTAACTTTTTCATACACCCATTGACTTGCTCTTACAGATAATGACCTTTTTTGAACTCCTGAACTTACTAAAACACTTAAGTCCTTGAAGTCATCTTCTTTCAAATTACCTATACAAAGAAGGGCATACTCTGTAAAACCTTGATGTCTTTTTTCTAAAAACTGAATGAGATTTGTATATTCCTTTTCAGTTAAGTTTGTTGTCAAATTAAGACTTTTCTTTTTTCTTTCCATATCAAAACCCCCTTGTTTTTTTATCTTCTTAATCTAAATTATTTTTTTCTGTAGCTAATTTCAATTTATGTGTCCAAATCTACTAACAAATGCAGGTAGATTTTTTTACACATGCCTCTTTTTAAAACCTCTTCCAAATAAAAAGGTAAGGGGTTGTCAGCAATGACAACCCCTTACTAAAATTGAAGATTAAAAATATTATTCTGCTTTATCAAAATCAACTGTGAAGATAATACCCAAAGCATTATCTGTTATTGCTGTTTTCTGTGCAGGTAATTTTGCTTCAAAAGAAAGTGATTTACTTTCTTTATTTCTAATTACTGAACTCAAACTGTCATTCAATACTAATGTTCCATTTGTCTGAACTTCTGCACCATTGATTGATAAACCAATCTTATTTGAACTTGCTCTCATATTTTTATAGTCAGCATTAAAATCCGCAATACTCCAAGTAGATTTAGATACCACCTTAATTTCTTCTATCACAACGGGTCCTAATGGACATTCATTATCAACTGTATAACCACTACCTGTTGTTATAACACCATCTGCATCCATTTCTACATCTACTCTAATAGGAACTGTTACTTGGAATAATGAAGCCTCTGCTGAAACAATTATTGCAGTATCAAAGTTATTACCAACACCATTTAATAATTCTTCTTCATTCTCTGGTGTTAATTCAGGTAATTCTTCTGTATCTACAATTTCATCTCCTTCTTGAAGAGCATCTGTCTTTCTGTTTTCATAATCTACGATATTATAATAATCAGCATAATAAGTTGGTGCATTTGAATAATCTTTTGTGAACTTAACACTTTCCCAAGCCTTAACTATTGCTTGGCCTGGCAAGAAACATCTGTTATCTTTTAAGAGAACTGCTACACCTACTCCTAAATCTTCTTCAGTATATTCTGTACCATTAACTTTCATTTTTGTTCCACCAACTTCAAGTATAACCTGAACCTGTCTCTCGTTTTCTGTGTCTTTCCACTCAACTATATCTATAATAACTTCTTGTGTTTCTTGTACCCAATGAACTTTTGCACTCAAATCCTGTTCAATAAATCTTAAAGGAGCCAAAATCTGACCATCACTAATAAATGGTTGAGCATCAGGGAAGTCTACTTCACTATTATTTACAAATATTTCAATACCTGTCTTTTCTTCACCTTCAATTTCAGATACGTCTTTGATTGTTGCATTTGGAAGTGCAGAACTGATTGCTCCGCCTAAACTTGAAGGGCCATATACTGTTATGCCAGCACCACCCCAACCAGATGCACCACCATTACCATAATCTATTTTTGAGCCACCCATACCTGCAAATGATGAGCCTATGCCTGTGATACCACTTCCATAAACATAACTTGAAACACCACCACTTACTACTGAACCATACCAAGGAGCTGAACTTTCAGGACTGTATGTAGGTATATCACCATTTCCCTCAAATGTTAATGTCTTTGTAGATGGGTCATAAGTCCATTTAATACCATTTTCTGTTGTTCCTGATGTAGGACAATCATCCAAAAGTATTACTTCTGTATCAGATGCCAAGTTTGCTGCCTCCGCAATAGCACCTTCATTTGCCCTATATAAGTAAATTGTTTTTGTTTCTTCGTGAGAGCCAAAAGCATCATCACCTATGGTTTGATTATCATTGGTTAATAACACAAAGGTATTTATATCAGAACAAACAAAGGCATTTTCTCCTATTTCTGTCACATTCTCTGGGATAATAACCTCATTACCGTCAATTTCTTTCCACTTCATATATGCAAAAGCACTTCTACCAATACTCTCTAATGATTGAGGAAAGTTTAATTCCACAACATTATCAAGAGCATCATCAGAGGTTACAAAGAATAAACAACTGCCTATATGTGTAATACCTTCGTGGAAAGTAATTATTTCAGCTTCTTCCCAAGCAGGTGTTGTTGTTTTATTCATAAAACCACTTGTACTATCACTAATCATATCTTGAATAGCACCTGTACCAATTACATCTAATTGTTTTGTATATTCATTATAATAAACTTTAACATCAGATAAGTTAGGTGAACCAACTTCAACTACCATATTAGAAGGATATGTACTCCATATATCGTCTGATGTTTCTCCAACTGTTGAAACTTCATATCCTAATGCTTCAAAAGCAGAAACTAAATAGGCATTTGAGGCATCTAATTTTGCAACTTTATCTGTTGCATTTTTACCTATGTTTGAAATTGGATTTGCACCTAAAGTAACTGATTTTGATAACATAGTGAAATCTGCCAAAGCATAGTTGCTATAAAAAGCATAGTCCCCAATACTTTCAACCTTTTCTGGTATAACTATTTTAGATAATTTTTGACAATTTTCAAAAGTCTTGTTAGAAATAGTTGTTAAATTATCAGATAATTCTACTGTTACTAAATTAGTACAACTTTCAAATGCAGATACACCAAGAGAAGTAGTACTATCAGGAATATCAATGCTTGTTAATTGAGTGTTACCATAAAATGCACTATCTCCAATAGTTTCTAATGTTGTGGGTAATTCATAAGAAACAACTTTCTTACAACCCTTAAATGCAGAATTGCCAATACTTGTGATACCTTCTTCAATAACAACACTTGTCATTGTTGCATATATGTCACTTAATGTACTATATGCACTATCTTTAATAGTACCATTGCCTGCAATTACTAATGAGCCTGAATACTGATTGTAATATGCCTTAACATCAGATGCAGTAGGATAGCCAATTTCGTAGATTGCAGAAGCAGGGTAGCCTGCATAAGACTTCTCATTAGAAGATGCAATTTCCTCTACTTCATAACCCATACCTTTTAATGCTTCTACAAGATATACATTACTTTCAGAAACTCTTGCTGTTTTTGTTGCAGAAGTTGAACCACCCATTAAATATGAGCCTGTTCCTGTACCAAATATGCTTTCTCCTAATGTTGTATTTTCTCCTGTCATTTCAAAGGAAATAATTTGATTACAACTATAAAATGCTCTTGTTCCTATGCTTGTAATATTACCTAATGCTAATGAAGTCAATCTTTGATTTTTATAAAAAGCATAATCTCCAATAACAGTAACACTATCAGGAATAGAAATTGAAGTTATATATTGACAATCGTAAAACATATTTGCAGGTATGTTTGTAATACCATCACTTATTGTAACTGTTTTAATCTTGTTTCTATAACTATTAAACTGTCTGTCACTTGAACTACTATAATTTAGCATTTCACCCGTACCTTCAATAGTGAATAAACCTGTTCCTGTGTCAAGAGTACCCATAACTGAGCCATCTTGTGCTGCAGAAAGGTCATATTCAAAAGTTTCTGCCATTAGGTTTATACCACTAACAGCAGTAATAATGAAAGCAAAGATTACAAAGCCAATTAAAACTTTTGAAAAACTTTTATTTTTCATTATAAAAACCCCTTTCATTAAATATATTTAATAAGATTTTGTTTTCTCTAACTAATATAATTTTTTATGTTTGCATTTTTAAGTAACTGTTAATTACTATTTTTCTCATGTAAATAGACCTTTTTATGTCCACTCACAAAATTGGAAAAGATTGAAATTACAAACAAAATAAAGATTTTAAGTATTTATCTTTACACTTAATATAAAAATAACTCTTCAAATCTACCTGCATTTGTCCATAGATTTTTCATAACTGCAGGAGACAAAAAAATAAAAACTCCTGAATGGTTTGTCATTCAAGAGTTTTCTTATAATTAATTATTTATTTTTCTGTTATTTTTATTGCTTTATCTATATCAGGAAGGAAGGCTAATGTCCTACCATTATCCCACAGCATATGCACATTTCCTGCATCATCCACATAATCAACTGTGCCTGTCATACCATCTGGGACAGATTGACTATCTTCCATATGTATCAGTTTTAATCTTGTTCCTGACGGATAAATCTGTCTTAATGTTTCAACTTTTGTATAACCCATTACTGATAACTCCTTTCTTCAAAAGTCATCATCAGCTTACCGTACTTTTTCTTAAAACTCAAGTATTTTAACCTAATTCTCTTTTTAATACACCTAATATTCTTATATCAGATAATAGGTCTCTAAAATACTCTTTCAAAGCAAGTTTATTCACATAATACTTGAACTTCTTTGATGCTTCAACATCTCCTTCACAGGTTAGAAACAACATTCTATATAAGTCAACACCCACATTTATAACTACATACCACCTTAATTCCTTAAAGTCCTCAACTTTTCCTTCCATATCTACCAAACATTCACATTCTGAAATGTAATCATAATCATCTGCCATTTCTTCCAAAATCACACCTGAATAACCTTTTGCAGCATCATCAGAAGTTATTATATTTCTTACTTTTGACTTATTTTGCTTATCTAAATAGTGCTTTTTACAAGTATAAGCATAGTTATTTAAATCTAAAAAAGCATTACTATCTATTAAGGAAAAATAAGCATCTGCAACATATTCTGCATTATATTTATTAATACTGTTAATTAGGTTAGCCAACTGACGTGCCTTTGTGTCCATATCTATTGTTTTGTTAACTGAAAAAGTCAACATAATAATCAACCCCAATACTTTATATTATACTAAGTCTTTTTCTCTCTTAAAAGTGAGGGAGGAGGTAGTCCTCCCTATATACTAATTCTCTATACTATCATAGCCATTTATATTTAATACAAGGCCATTCTTCTTTGCTAAATCTCTTAAATGCTGTATTACGTATTGCACCATATCCATACCACAACCAGAAACTATCAAACCTGTTCTTTCAGAATAATCACAGAAAGAAGAAAGAACACACCAAATATCATATGTAATATCCCAATCATTCATATTATAAAACCTAATATGCCTTCTCTGTTTATCCTTTGAAATATTAGTTATTTCTGCTTTAATTCTATCTGCACCACCTAATGCTCCTTGTAATTTAACAAGTGCATCCAATCTGTCAGGTATTTCAATCAATTTACTTTTCCAAAGTGCATTAGAAATCTGACCTTTCAATGCTAATTCTTTTAATTCTGCTGTACCAACCATTTTGTTATTTACAGTATAATTCAATGCCTGTAATGTATAAATGTTTTTATTTCCTATCTTCTGCATACCAACTATCCTATAATTAAACATAACTATCACTCCTAAACTTATATTATTTTTGATTTCTACTCCAAAATAAATATAAGTCCCTATGATTTATGTCAATTGCTTTTTATATTTGCCCACATGTCTTTTTGAATGCTATATGTCTCTATAATAAAAATGGTGTTTTCCTTGTCATTTCAAAGAAAACACCATATAAATATTTATTTCATTTTTTATATAACTTTTTATTCTTCAATGTGATTGAATAAATCACTCTCAATTTCAATGATTTCACGAATAGGGATTATTCGTTCTCCTTCTAAAATAATATCCTTTTCATAATCCCTTATTTTATCAACAATACCACTAACTTCAACATATTTGCCACCTTCTTTACGTTCATCAGGTACAAAGTATTTTATATTTACTTCTATATCATCATATAAGTGGTCTTGTAGCATATTGATTTTTCTATTCAATTCCTCAATATCATACTCATCCAATTCTATTCTTTTGTCTGTTCTTCTTGCTGTTTCTGATACCATTTCATCATAACCAACTAATGCTGCAAAAGGTGAGAATTGTGCCGCACGAGAAGAAATAGGAAGGGGTTGATGCTTTGCTGATTTTCTGTGTTCTTCATTCAATATATGCTTATATGGAAAGTTATCATCAACCATACTTAAACCACCTTTCTATGCTTTGTGTCCACCAATTTGCTTATTTCTTTCTATTGTAGTAGCACAGTCCTGCAGATTTGTTCCTTTAAGAATTGCATTTTTACCAAATCTTTCTTTAATCTCCAATGTTGCTAACTGCAATTTTCTCTCTTTCTTTAATCTTTTTTCTTGCTCTTCTTTTTGTCTTTCAATTTCATCATTATCTACAAACAAATCTAATTGCCTGTATTCTGGTTTCTCCACATAATCACTTTCACGAATGAGTTTACCTGCTGCAATACTCAATCTTCTTATTAATAAATCTTTATTGATTATTCTGTCATACACTTCTAATACACAATCAGTAATGAGGGAAGTGGAGGAAGTAGGCTTATCTAAATTGCCTGTACCTCTAACAGGTTTTGGAACAGGTCTATTGTAGTGGTCATACTTTATTTCTCCGTTGTATTTTGCCCTTATATCAGGTCGTGTTAGGTTTTCGATGTCATAACCAATATGCAACACAATTTGATTAGTTAAAAGCCTTTTTTCAACCAAATCTAATACCAATAATTCTGTCATTTCCCTTATAATAATTTTCGTTTCATCATAGTTATAAGGTCTTGTCAGAACTTGACCTTGACTTCTTGAACTACTTTCAGGTACATACGATTTTGCTTGTTCTATGGTGCAAGGCTCCCAACCCCAACTGTGGTCTATTATAAACTCTGCATTAACTCCAAACACCTTATATAATCTATCTATACCATATTGTGTCATAGAGTAATTAGAAATATCACCCATAGTATAAAGTCCTATTTTTTCTAACTTCTGTTGAGTTTTTGCTCCTATTTGCCAAAAGTCAGATAAAGGCTTGTGTGTCCACAATTTTTCTCTATAACTTATTTCATCTAATTCTGCTATTCTAACCCCATCTGCATCTGCAGGCATTTTCTTTGCCCATATATCCATAGCAACCTTCGCCAAGAACATATTAGTGCCAATACCAGCAGTAGCAGTTATTCCTGTTTCCTTAACTACTTCTTTAATCATTTTTATTGCCAATTCGTGAGCTGTCATTTTATAAGTGTTAAGGTAAGAAGTACAGTCTATAAATACCTCGTCAATGGAATATACCAAAATATCCTCAATAGAAACATATCTTAAATAAATATCTACTATTCTTGTACTATATTTCTCGTATAGTGCCATTTGTGGTCTTGCAACAATATAATCTAATTCCAGAGAAATATCTTTTTCTAACTCTGATGCTAAATATGATTTGTCTTTAAAAGTCCTATTTGGTGCTTTATACCTACGAGAGTAATTTATATCTTTAACCTTTTGAATAACTTCAAACAAACGAGGGCGCCCAGGCACACCAAACCCTTTTAAAGCAGGGGAAACTGCCAAACATATTGTTTTTTCAGTATGTTCTATATCAGCAACTACAAGATTTGTATTCAAAGGGTCTAACCCTAATTCCACACATTCTACGGAAGCATAAAAACTCTTTAAATCAATACAAATATATTGTTTTTCCATTTATATGCCTCCTTTGAATATTATTATTTGTCAAGGTAATCCTTTGTATTCCAATCTTCTTTTCTGACTTCTTCTAATTTCTTTTTATGCAATTCTATCTCTTCTTGTGTGGGCGGAATAAGTGAATATTCCGCCCCACAATCTACACATAGGTCAGGCTCTTCTGTTCTTGTAAAGATAAAACCACACTTTTTACACTTGTACCACATAGTATCCTTCCTTATACCAAACCAAAATACTTTTCAAAGAAACTCATTAATTTCTCCACAATATTCTTTTTGGTTTCTGCACGATTACCACCACCAAAACGAGAAATAGGAGGCATTAACTTATCAATATCTGTTCCAGATGTTTTAACAACACCGTCCCTAAAAGCATTTTCAATAAAGGTCTTTGTTTCTTCTGGTTTTAACCTTTCATCCACGATAAGTTTATCAAGGTCAGTTTCTTTTTGCTGCTTTACAAACTTCAACCAATCCTTATTAACATCTGTATTTGCATTGATAGTGTTGATAAAACTATGTATAAGTTCTTTCTTTGAACGAAGTTCCAAACTTGACTTAATGGCCTTATCAATCGATGCAAGGATTTCCTTATCATTACAATTTGACTGATGGTATTTAGCAACAAGCATTAAGATATAATCAATATTGACCTCAATCTGTTTAACTAATTCCATTTCAAAGACAATATCATCCTTAATGCTATCCTTTTCTACACCTTTTTTAGTGAATATATCTCTTATATCAACATAAACACCTGTGTAATCTTGAAAGTCAATAGGGAGTAAGATTTCATTACCCGCAAATCTGTCAAAAGAGGTGAGTATATTTCTTAATCTCAATATATTACCAAACAAGATAACAAACTCTTTTTGATTTTGCTCACCTATAATCTGCTCGCCTAATGGGTATTTCTGAAGAAGTTGCGCAATTCTTTCTTCATAACCTATTTGCTGTTTTCCATTATCGTCTTCATATCCATAGTAATAATCATCATAAGATTTAAGCAATACAATACCTGTTGCATCCTTATCTCCAAACAATGATATTGCATCTTCTGTTTCTTGCTGCAAATCCCTAAAACATACGATATTACCAAAGGTTTTTACAGAGTTTAATATTCTGTTTGTTCTTGAAAATGCCTGTATAAGTCCATGTTGCTTTAAGTTTTTATCTACCCATAATGTATTCAATGTAGTAGCATCAAAACCTGTTAAGAACATATTTACAACAATCAAAAGGTCAATTTCTCTCTTTTTAACCTTGTCTGATAAATCCTTGTAGTAGTCCTGAAAACCCTTATCTGAACTATCAAAATTAGTCTTAAAGGTTTTATTATATTCATCAATAACAAAGTCCAAGAACTCACGAGAACTCTTATCTAACTTATCTGTATCAAAACTCTCATCTTCTAAAATACCATCTGCTGTATCAGTTTCATTAGGAGCAAAGGAGTAGATAGTCGCAAAGGTAAAGTCCTTATGCATTTCCTCAACTTGTTTCCTAAACTCTAAATAATATTTTTTAGCCATAGGTATTGAACTTACGGCAAACATTGAGTTAAAACCATTAACTCTTTGACCTTTCAAACTATAAAATGAGTTTCTTTTAGTTTTTTGGTCAAAGTGTTCCAATATATATTTAACGATTTCTTCAACTCTTTCGTGTGAACCTAAAACTTCCTCTGTATTAATTGCCTGAACCTGCTTATCAGTCATACCTTCTTTTGCATTTACAGTATTAACAAAATCAATTCTAAAAGGTAGTACATTACCATCATTGATAGCATCAACAATAGTATAGGTATGGAGTTTATCACCAAATGCTTGTTCAGTTGTTCTCATATTAGGATTACCACGATTAGAAGAATTAACTGCAAATATTGGTGTTCCTGTAAAACCAAATATGTGATAATTCTTAAACTCTTTGATAATTCTATCGTGCATATCGCCAAACTGACTACGATGGCACTCATCAAATATAATAACAAGGTGCTTTTGGAAAACAGGATGATTACTATTTCTCTTAACAAACTCATCCAATTTTTGAATTGTAGTTACTATAATCTTTGATGAACTATCTTCCAACTGCTTTTGTAAAATCTTCGTACTTCGATTACCATTTGCAGCACCTTTCTCAAATCTATCATATTCTCTTATTGTTTGATAGTCCAAGTCTTTTCTATCTACCACAAATAAAACTTTATCAATACCATCAATGTTTGAAGCAAGCTGGGCTGTCTTAAATGAGGTTAATGTTTTACCACTTCCTGTTGTATGCCAAACAAAACCACCTGCATCAATAGTTCCTGTCTGTTTGTAGTTGGTTGAAATTATTATTTTATTTATAATTCTTTCTGTTGCTACTATCTGATAAGGCCTCATTACCAACAACAATTCTTCACTTGTAAAAATACAATATCGAGTGAGAATGTTTAGAATGGTATGCTTTGCAAAGAAAGTCTTTGTAAAGTCAACAAGGTCAGCAATTACTTTGTTATTAGCATCAGCCCAAAATGAAGTAAACTCAAAACTATTGCTTGTCTTTTTACTTGATGATTTACTTGCTTTAATACCTTCTTTAATTGCACTTTCTCTTGTAGTGTTTGAATAGTATTTTGTGTGAGTACCATTTGAGATTACGAAAATCTGAACATACTCATACAAACCACAACCAGCCCAAAAACTTTCTCTTTGGTATCTATTAATCTGGTTAAATGCTTCTTTTAATGCTACACCTCTGCGCTTTAACTCAATATGAACCAATGGTAAACCATTAACAAGGACAGTTACATCATATCTATTATCATAATTGCCACTTTCTTCTACATACTGATTTATAACTTGAAGATAGTTGTTGTGAATATTCTTTTTATCAATCAAATAAATATTCTTTGTTGAACCGTCCTCACGTTTTAATACTTGAATAAAATCCTCTTGTATCTTTCTCGTCTTTTCAACAATGCCCTCATTAGCATTAGAAATGTTAGTATTGTAAAAAGTATTCCATTCATTATCAGTAAACTTGTAGTTGTTTAATTTCTCAAGCTGAACTCTTAAATTAGCAACCATATCATCAGCATTGGTAATATTAAGATACTCATAACCTTGTTCCTGCAACATTTTAATAAATGCCTGTTCTAATGCTGCTTCACTCTGGTAAGCATCTGACCTTTGTTTTTGAGCCTCATACTCTGCAACAACTGTACTATCACTTGTTGAAAGTATTATGTTATATGAACTCATTCTATTTCACCTTCTTATTCTGATAATTGCTTGAAACTTAATAATTGGTCTCTGTAATACTCATATTGTTTTTGTCTTGCTTCTATTTCAGCAGGAAGTCCATCTGCCAAACTATAACATAGTGTGTATAATTTATCCAAAATTGAAACAATATGCTTTTGTTCTTCTATAGAAGGTACAGGCATTTCAAACTCTCCAATAGTTTTTCCTGTTAAAGATGCTCTCGTTGTAAAGGCACACCTTGAAGTCACAAAACTACGAAACTTATCAGTAGAAAAACAATAAGCACAGTATTCAGGAAGAAGTAAATCTGTTTTTGGAGTTGCTTTAATTGTAAATCCATTAAAAACACAATCTCCCATATCCTCTAATACAACTGATGACCAACCAACGTCTTCAGCAGTTTCAGATGTCCTTGTAAATAGTACATCACCACGTTTAACTCCTAATTTCTGTATTTCAGCAGGAGTACATTCTACCAAAGCAGTAATGTTTTCTTTTCTTAAAAATCTATTATTGAATACGTCTGTATATCTAATAAATAAAATACCAGAGCCAAAAAAATCTTTTCCTTTACTTAATCCATTTCTAAAATCAAATAATTCTTCAAGTCTAATATATGATGGATTTTCAAATCTTTTTTCGTCAATGAGAAGATTAAGATACTCATTGTATTGTTGTTTTCGTGCTGTAAGCTCTGCTGTAAGCTCTGCTGTAAGCTCTGTGAAATTGTCAAGTATTTTGACAATTTCACTCTGTACCTCAATAGGAGGTACAGGGATTTTTAATCCCTCAATTGTTGACTTTGCTAATGCGGGAATACCAGCACCATATTGACATTCTTGTAGTTTATACTCTTGTGATTTTATATAATGATATGCATACCTATTCACAAGACAATCAAATGGTTTTAGAACATAACAATGCGCACCAGCCCAAAACTTTGATGAAAGCCAATTTACATACCCAGCAGAAGCACCACCTTGAGAAATAGTAATTGTATTTTCTTCTTGATTATACTGTTCTATATATCCAGAGGGATTAATACCACCATTGATTACAGGGTAAGTTCCTGTATCATTCATATTTGCCTTATTAAACTGTATTCCTTTGCTTATTTCACATACTGTACCAAATGGAACATATTCAATACCATTAGGACAATGTTCCTTTATAAGTTCATCTAATCTACCCATTATTGCACCTCTATTTCTGCAATAATCTTTGCTATTTCATCCCTTAATACTTGCTCTCTTGCAACAATTTCCTCAATCTGTTTATTTAATTCAACAATATTAACTTTTTCTCTTGTATCTTCTTGCTCAACATAAGACGATACAGACAAACTATAACCCTGTTCTGCAATCTCATCATAAGATACCAAACGAGAGAAATAGTCAATGTCCTCACGACTTGTAAACACATCGACAATCTTTGTTATATTATCAGAAGTGAGTATATTGTTATTTGTTACCTTAACAAACTCATTACTTGCATCAATAAATAATGTTTTATTATCTGTTTTGGACTTCTTTAATACCATAATGCAAGTAGCAATGGAAGTACCAAAGAATAAGTTTGCTGGTAATTGAATAACACAATCTACAAAATTATTATCAATTAAATACTTTCTAATCTTTTGTTCTGCACCACCACGATACATTATTCCTGGAAAGCATACAATGGATGCAACACCATTTGTTGCTAACCACGATAATGAGTGCATAATGAAAGCAAAATCAGCTTTTGATTTAGGTGCTAAAACACCAGCAGGAGAAAAACGAGTGTCATTTATTAGGACAGGGTTATCGTCACCTTCCCACTTAATAGAATAAGGGGGATTAGAAACAATAACTTCAAATGGCTCGTCATCCCAATGCTGCGGATGCACAAGTGTATCTTCATTTGCTATATTAAACTTATCATAATCAATGTTATGTAAAAACATATTGATACGACAAAGGTTATAGGTAGTAGGATTTATTTCTTGACCATAAAATCCTTGTCTAACTTTACCTTTACCTAAAAGTTTTTCAGCCTGTAATAACAATGAGCCAGAACCACAAGCAGGGTCATACACCTTATTAACTTCTGTCTTACCAACTATGGATAATCTTGTTAAAAGTTCAGATACCTCTTGAGGTGTAAAGAACTCTCCTCCTGATTTACCCGCATTTGAGGCATACATAGACATTAAAAACTCAAAAGCATCTCCAAATACGTCAATGGAATGGTCTTTGAAATCTCCCAAGTTCATATTTCCAATACCATCTAATAACTTGATAAGTCTTTCATTTCTCTTTGCAACTGTGGGACCAAGTTTATTTGAATTAACATCAAAGTCGTCAAACAATCCACTAAAATCTGCTTCGCTTATACTTCCTTGTGCTGATTGTTCTATGTGCTTAAATACATTCTCAATAGTTTCATTTAAGTTATCATCGTGAGGTGCTTTTGCTCTCACATTACAAAACAATTCAGAGGGAAGAATAAAGAAACCCTTTTCCTCAATAAGACTTTCTCTTGCTGCTTCTGCATCACTATCTGACATCTTTGCATAATCGAAATCAGTATTACCTGCTGCTTTTTCGCCTTCATTGATATAATTAGTCAGATTTTCAGAAATGTATCTATAAAACATAGTACCCAATACATAGGTCTTAAAATCCCAACCGTCAACACTACCTCTTAAATCATCTGCAATACTCCATATTGCTCTATGTAATTCTTCTCTTTGCTTGTTATTGACAACTGCCATTTGATTATCCTCCTAACTAAATGATTTCTACGATTTGGTCTATTGAAACACCAAAATATTTGCATAATTTTTCTATGTTCTTTAATGATATAGGCTCACCATCATCTGTTTTGCTATTCAGTTTTGCCATAGTGTTAGGGGATATATTAAGTTCCTTACATATATCACTAACCTTAAGATTTCTTTCTGCTACCAAAACTCTAAATGGCTTATACGAAATCATAATTACACCTACCTAATTAATAACTTGATTTTTAAACATCAATATATTTATTATACCATAAATGTATTGTGATTTCAATAAATTGTAGAAAATATATCGTAAACGATAGAAAAAATATTACTTTCGATAAACACAGATTATAAATTACCCATTCTAATACTCAGTATAAACAAGGTGATGTCCATAAAACAGGACAGTACTTAAAAACTTTTAACTATTTACTTAAAATATTTACACTAAAAATAGGTAAGTTCAAAACGAACTTACCTATCAATCAAATATATTAACAACATTAATGCCAACCCTACAAGCATAGTCAATTGTATTTTTGGTGCCGCCTTTCTCGCCATTATAGGCAGCAATTACACGATTACTTTTATTTACCATTTATGAAAAGCTTTACATAACACCATCCAAATATTTCTCTTTTGATATGCACTCATAGAAAACTCTGGGCAGATAGTTCTTTGTAAATCTGCCTTTTTCAGAATACTATGATACTTCATTTTATCTGGCAATTTCCATTTGCTCTCAAAGTCAGGATGAGGTAAGGCACATATTAAATGTAATTCCTTATCTTTGTGCTTCCTTTTTAGTTCAAGAACAATTTCTGCTGCCCAAAGGTCAATACCTCTTGCCATACCTGTTATAAAGGTTGTGAACCCATCTTCTATGGCCTTTTCTATCTGTTCTCTCAACAATGCTTTTACCTGCTTTTCAGGATAATGCAACTTTTCAGGTCGATGACCTGTGAAACAAACCCTATGCAGTCTTAATTCAGCTTCTGTTAACTGAGTACCCACATATCAACACACTCCAATATTTAGTTTACATAATCTATTATACCATATTATTGTGTTTTTTCAATGAAAATCACTACTTTAATCATATAAAATAGAAGTAGGTAGATACGGAAAACCCGTATCTACCTACGATGTGGGGTAATCAGGACTTACGAGAAAAAGTTTGGGATTTGTTTACATTGAAACCCATAATAAATAAAAAACTGCCTTCTTCAACCCCTCTATATATAATAACGAATGAGAAAGAGATTTTTGTCACTTTTTTCAGAAAAAAATTAAAAATATTTTTTCTTATTCATTAGCAACATAATCTTTTTCAAAACTCGTTACATATATATAACCTTTTTACTTGCCATTTTGTGACAACTTTTTTCAAAAACTTTTTACACCTATTGACTAACTAATAAAAAATTGATATAATTAAAGAGGATTGACAAGGCCTTTTCCTATGGAAAAAAACTGAACACGGAATTAAGTACGGAGTTCGCCAGCATTGGTTTGTCATAAGCTGCTACTTGGTTAGCAGCTTTTTCTTTTGCAATTTTTAGCATACTCATCAACCCTTCTATATATATAACGTTAAAAATAGCAAAATGGGGACAAAAAAATTGAAAAAAATTGAAAAAATATCTTTTCCTATATATAAACTACTAAAACCTTGATAATTCTTCAAAAAATTATAAAAAGTTTTATTTTTTAAAATAATATTACCTTTTGCTTCAGAAAAATATTACTTTTTTAAACTTTTATTACCTTTTTAAAAAGAAAAATATTACCTTCACTTATTTATTCAGCAATAATAAAGAAATCACGAAGGCATAGTAATGACAAAGAAAACTCCTATTTTTAACTACTTACCATTAAAAGTAAAACCCTAATATTCTTTATCATTACTCAACAAACATCACTTTTCAATTACTTATCAAAAATTACTCCAAACACGAAAGAGGAGGTGCATCCACCAGATGCACCTCCCACGACAACCATTTTTAATTGTCATTCTGCTCTTTTCTATCTTGTACTACCCATTCAATTAAATATTTTTCTCCTAACCTGATAAGCCTATAAGGTAAATACTCACCGTTTTTCTTTACCAAAACTGTATCAGATATCCAAGTTTCTTCACCACAGTCAATAAAGGCATCCTTATTATCTATGATTAGGTCATTATATTTCAATAACCAATCTTCGATACTTTCTTTATGCCAAGACCTGTAAGGAACATCTACCATAATTTCCTTACCACTTCGATTAACTAACACGATTTCATAGAAGTCAAAAACAAGCTCAAAGTTTTTATCCCATTCACCAATATCATCACCAATTTTCCAAGTACCACTATCATTGATAAGTTTGAGGTCAACAGGCTTCCATTTGAAATAAAGTTTAAAAGCAGTTAGGTTATCCAAATGCAGTTGCAGGACATCCTTTAAGTACCCAATAAATATTTCATTATCTACGTCATTAAAGGTATAAACCTGATATTCTGTCAACTTATCCTCTGGAATGTTCTGACTTATAAATAATACAAACTCTGCTGTATTGAAGAAGTTATCAACTACTCCAAAGGGTATGTCCTTACGACTTAACAAATGGATTTCCTTATTATACTTGCTGCAAGGGTTAAAAACTGCTATCTGACAATTAGCCAATCTGTCTTTTACCCATTTGTCTTTGTTCTTAATCTTCAAATCTTTTGCTATTGATTTTAATAACATACTTAACTTTGCTTCCAAAGTCACCATCTCCTTTCTCTTAAAATGGGTAGAGTGAGCCATATGATGATACCGTACTTTTTCACTTTAGCCAAGAGAAAATTGAAAATAATTGATTTAACAATAAAAACAAGGAACATTAAAGGAAGATTAAAACCATTTCACACCCATAGATTAATACTAAAATATATGTTATAATATACTCATAAACCAATTAAAACTAATTTTTTCCAATAACTAATAACACTCTAAAAGATAAGGGCGGAACTGCAAAAGTTCCGCCCTTTCTTATTATACGAGAATTATTGTTCCTGATTTAACTTAATTTCAAAAGGATATTTAATATCATTCTCTTTATAATACAAGGTAATTGTCATAGGTTCTCGTTCCTTCAAGTCAATCCACTCCATATCTATCGTGTAGTTTTGAAAAATACCTAACTTATAACAACTATACACTTCCTTTGGATTTAATGTGAGTAAGGAATAATCCACACGATTACCTGTAAAATCTTCATCATAAAAATTATCATTACCACCTATGTCCTTGTTTTCAAGTTTTCCTGCATCTATATCTCCAAAATGGTTATCATCATCCTGTAATCTCCACGATATAGGACTATTTGATGTATTTTTTATATCAAAATCAAAGAACATTAAATACCCAAAATACTCCTTCTTTAATTTTATTCTTTTTAGTGTCAATTCACTATTAGGAAATGTGTATTTTGCATTTATCTCATACATACATCCCTCACCATCAATAAGTTTATTCTCATCAACGACAGGAGCTTCAGTTTCTTTTGCTTCTTCAATAGGCTTTTCTGTTTCTTCTGGTTTACCTTCATCAACGGAACTTTCTCTCTTCAAGTCGTCAGCATTGTTGTCTACCACCTCATTTACATTCTTTGTTGGTTGTGCATCACAACCTAATAAGGAGAATACCATTACTGCTGCTAATACAAATAATATAACTTTCTTCAAATAAAACAACTCCAAATTACAAATTAATACCAGAATTATATCACATTTCATCCTTGTTTGCAAACGATATGGTAGTGTTGAAAAATATTTGCAGATTTTCTACGAATAAAGAAATATGAATGATACCAATTTAACGAAGGAAGAGGTTAGATTAAAATATTCTGCAAAAAATTATAAAACAATAGAGATTGTCATTGAAACAACAACAATCTCTATTTTAATTATACAAATTATTTATTTTCATTGATTTGACAATGTTTCTAAAACCTTTTATCTTTTTATACCTTCTGAAATCTTTTTTAAAGAGTTTATGGCCTTGTTAATATTATCGTCCATATACAAAGGAATTATATTTAAATGCTGCAATTTACCACTATTATATAAATCTAAATAATACTCTTTCAAAGAAGTATTAGTCAACTCACTCAACCATTTACTCCACATACCATTGATATAGTCAAAACACTTCACAGCATTTTTAACCTTTTTAGATAATCCATCAATTTCATTTAAGTCTGTATATCTACCCAATCCATAACGAACTGTATCTAAATATTTACTGAATACTGACTTTACATTACCGTCTATTTCATATTCTACTCTGTTAGCTTCATTAAAAAAGCAAGATGTTTTAAGATATACTGTTGAGTTTTCTTCTGACTTTACATTCAAACGACATTTCATTACTGCTGTAATGTCAGTATGCACATCATTTTCATTCCTCTCTATAGAAAAAGTACCATTTTGAATATCTAATAAAGACATATCAACCAACAAATATTCTTTTGTTTCGTTTGCAATATAACCCCTATCTGAATATATACATACTTTTAATTTTGGAAGTTCTTGTTTTACCTTATTGATGCCTGTCCTATATGTAAATCTTTTAATCCTGTTAGGTGAGAGGAAGAAGAAAGAGAAGTAGTTTTTGAATGAGGAATTAAAAAAATCCTTTGTTTCAAGTTCTGCTCCGTTTTGAGAAACAAACTTTATACCCACGATATTTTTGGCATCATAAACCCCTTTGTCTGTGTCCTCTGAATAGACATCAACTCTATTACGATTATCATAGTTCATTACTGTAACTTTAACAGAGTAAGAGGGGGTGGACTTTTCCTCTGACTTAATTTCTTTTTCTGCCTTTTCTATGTCAATAGGATAAATACCATCATTCTTATCTACACCCAAATTAACAATATTATCTTTATTAAATAATACCCAATCTTTTTCAACTTCGATTTTCTTTTTATTTTCATCTACTGCTATATAAAGAAAACCTTTGCCAATTCTCTGTTTTGAAAATACTTTATTTCCATTACCATTTACTTCTGTTTTTAATATGTATTTCATTGCTAACACTCCTTTATAAAACAATACCATCTACTGCAAAATATCTTTTTGAACAAAACGAAACATAACCATTACTTGAATGTCTGCCTGAATTATAATGAAAACTACTTCTTGCTAAACCACTTAAAAACTCTTCATCTCCCAAGATTTCTCTGGCTCTTTTTGCTGAAATATTATATGTACCACTATCATCTCTATAGGTATAATCTGTTAAGTAAACTGTATTATTTATTTGCTCAATTTCTTCTTCAGAACAACCCATATTTAGTAAGATAGGTATATCTGCTTTCTTTAAGTTTTTCTTTGGTCTTCTATTCTCATACCACTCATCAGAATAAACTACTTGATTATCACTTGTGATTTGCATACAAGCAATTCTATCTTGATTATTACATAACCAACTGAAAGGAACGAGTTTACTGTCCCTACCATCTGGTGATATTACCATAAAATATATAATATCTTTTCTATGACCATCTACTGTATAAGGACTTATAGGCTCACCGTTTACCCAATTAAACTTTAAGATATAATCATATTTCATAGATAACACTCCTTCACGAATTATGTAGGGAGTAGGAGCAGGACTATCTGCTCCTACATACAATATAATCATTCTTACAATTATGGTCTGCTCTTTATATCAAGACCATATGCACGACATACCCACTCTGTCAATTCTCCAAATGAAGGAGCTTTATAAATCAATCTTCTTCTGGTTTGTCCTGGCTTTTTTGTTTCATAAATTGCAGGTATTTTACCCATATAACTATCTTTTGAAGCCCCAAACTCTATATCTGTTATTCCATTCGCTTTTAACCAATTATTTAACCTTTTCATATTTAACAACCCCTTACAATATTATTTATTACAATGTTTGAAAACACTCATATCTATAACTTTCTATTCCATTTGCTCTATGTATCAAGCAAAGGTCTTTTGAATATGGAACTGATATACCATATTTATCTCTTAATGTTTTCCTGATTTCATTGTATGTTAAACCATCACTAAATAAAGAAGGAAAATATGTGTCCCTACCATCATTATTAAAAAATACATGCCATTTACCATTTTTCTTTTGAAAATCTACTCTCATATTAAACAACCCCTTAATTCTATATTCTTTTACCAAATAACTCATTTATCTACAATACTCTATACATTCAATTCTCCTTGCCCTTTATATGTGCGGCATCCGAAGATGCCGCACATATAAGGACTTGAATGAGAATAAAAAAGTGTATATAAAGTAAGTGATTACCAAAATAAATTATAGAGAGGATAGAGAGGAATACCCAATCTATTACCATTGTGGTCTTGATACTAAACCATCATTATATAATGCTCTCAAATTACCATATTTCTTCCACCTATGTAATTGAGGAAAATAAATATATATATAGTTTATATCTTGACCAAATGCTTCCTCTACATTCTTATATACTCTTGGTGAAGTATCATATCTTGCGCCTCTCTCAATTGTTAAAAACACATTATTAACAATAAATGCTTTACTTGTAAAATCGTGATTATCAGTATATGCTACATTACCATCTATTTTTGAAATTGGAAAATACTTTTTGAACTCTCTTGCACCATACATAGCTTTCCACATACCAACTGATAATAACTCTTTTACTGATTTATCATCTATAAACTTTTTATTTAATTTATCTATAATATAACCCGCATCACACCATTGCCAAGCGCCTAAAAAACTACCATCATATTGGACTACACCAATTACTGCTCTTGTACTCATTATTAACAACTCCCTTAATTTTTTTAATTCTTATAACATTCAACAACTCTAATATTGGGGTTATTTCTTATAATCCCTTGCATAAATCTATATGAATTACCTTGTAAGTCACGACCAACAAAATCAGCATCATTACCTAATCTTTCAAGAGTTGTGAATTGACCATATTTGTTGATATATCCTAAATCTAAAAACTCTACCAACATACGAGTTGTCCCTCTTTTAATTACATTTGCCATATAAAACTCTCCTTATTTATCATTAAATACACATTCTATCAATTTGATAGATTATATTAAATATCTATTACCATTACCATCTACAAAGTATTTCATTTCTCCATCTATACGAAGACAATCATAATAATTTCTATACCATTTCTGGTCTTTGTATTTTCTTACAAAACTTGGATTTACTATGTAGATTGTCCCATTTTCTAACCCTGTAATACAATCTGATAACCATAATTTCTTATTTACTGTAAAACCCTCACATACTCTTAACTTTATATCTAAATAATCTGCATTGAAGCCTACGACTTCAATTTTAAGAGTTGCTATATTTTTATTTCTATCATTGTAGTTTGAAACATATCTTTCTAACTCATTGATACTATAAACTTTAGCTCTATCTTCTATTGTCACTCGCCTCATAGTTATCAACCCCTATTTTAACAATACATAATCTTCATCTACCAATAAATTATTACGACTTGAAAAACCTATATCTGCAGCTTCCATATTAACCCTATTTAATAATAGTCTTATACCATCCATACCATTATTAGATTGAGGTATTGATAACTCATTATGCTTTGTTATCCTAAAATATCTTTCTACTGCATTAAACAATTCTATTGTTATATCTAACCCTTTTGAATTATATATTTTCAAATATTTACGAGTTTCCATATCTCTTATAACCCTTATATATAACTTATTGGATACTGATAAAACATCTCTTAACTCTGATAACCCTTGCACTAAATCATAGATTTCTACTACTCGATTACTTCTCAATACTGCATTTGTTACGAGCTCATCTTTTAATAACCCTTTTAATTCTTTCTCTGATACCCAAGTCAAATCTGTATTACGACTATAAATATTGGATAACCCATAAACATATTTGTTTGCTACTAATTTCTTTTTGCTTATCTGCCATTTATAACTCATATTAAACAACTCCTTCACGAGTTAATTTTCTATTATTTCCACGACAATCTATATCTCTCATTCCATATCATTCTTTATAAGCAGGGCATCCAACGGATGCCCTGCTTATCCTTAAATAATAAGGATGAATGAAAAAATATAATAAGTTTGTTATGGCCTAAATTGAATTAATTTTTCTTATTGAATTATTTGATTGTGCTGAATTGAGCATCAATTCCACACAATTACTTTCTGGACTTTACTTTAATTAATCTCCTATCCTCAATTCAATCACTCGCCCTCAATCACTCATAAAGCCTCGCAGAGAAGAGGATGCAGGGGGCAGGATGTTCTTGTTGTTTAGGTTCTTTAAGTTGTTGTTGTTCAATAAGAATTATTAATATCATATATAATTAATTTATCTCTTATTAATAATAGCTTATACATGTTATTATTTATGTGGGGTATATAATCTATAACTGTCTTTTAAATGTCATTTTAGTCCTTGAAACATTGATAATAACTGACTTTTCATAAAATTAAATTATTAGAAAAAAAGTTATAATTTTTTTTATTATTTTTTCCACTCTATGCCTGCTGACTGTTTTATTGATTTAACTTCAATATCTGCCAAAGCATTTTTTATCCTCTCTATAGCAGTGTATCTAACTACATATACAGGAGTACCAAACCATTTTGTTTTTACTATTTTCATAACTATCAACACCTTTCTTAATATATTTTTTTGTTCTTATAAGTAATATAAAATAATTTGCCCATTCCTCTCTATAGTTGTCCAAGTGGGATTTTATACATGTGAGCATCAAAAAAGTGTGGGTAGTAGTTTACCCACACTTTTCAATGATTTAATCAAGTTTCATTTTAGGATACTTCTTATAAAGAAAGTCCTTATTTTCATTAAAGTTTTCAAGGAATGATTTTTCTATGTCATACTGTATAAAGAAGGCAAGAAACAAATCTTTATAAAACTCTTGCTTATCTGTTTCCTTTTTCATTGTTTGCATATACAAGGTTGCTTCACCAAATACCTTCATATATGTTTTGCCCTCAATATCATCCTCTGGAATATTAAAAGCATTTAGCCATTCTCTTAATGTTATTGGTGTTTCTTTACCACCACAAGAAGAATGTTGATTGAAATAAACAAACTCTTTTCCATTAAATAACCTTCCTATAGGATATAGCCTACATACAATAGGTTTATTATCCTGTACCATACACTTACCATTTCTCAACAATCTACAACTACCATCTAATCTTTCCTGCAGATATACAGTAGGCATTTTGGAAGTATAACCAACTTCAACATTGAGTATTTTATTGAATAATGCAGGCATTTCCATTTCAAGCGCCTTTGCAATATAAAAGGCATCTAACCCTGATATAACAATAGGCTCTTTTCTTTTTCTACAACAATCACCGCACATTTTACATTGAAAATTGAATGTGTCATCCATTTTTAAGGAGTTTCTATACATTTCCAATACATCATCTTCTGTATACATTAGATTACCTCCTTTTCAATATTTTCATTGTTAGTAGTGGAAGATGTCTTTTTCTGCTTGTCTGCTTTGATTTCTTCTCTTAATACATATCTTAATCCTTCACAAACTAACTCACTTTTCGATTTTCCGTCTGTGGCGCTTTTTATTGCCAAGAGTTTCAATAAATCGTCAGGGATATAGTAACTCATAGGTTTACAGGGATTACCATTACTACGTCCTCTGTATCTTTCATATCCTTGCGGATTTCTTTCTCTACAACTTTTCTTCTGCTTTTTAGGACTTGCAGCCTTTTCAACTTTTTCTGCTTTTTCTTCCTTTTCAGTATTTAACATAGCCATAAGTGCAGGATTTTTCTTAACTTCACGATTTAACATATTACTTTACCTCCAATAAGTTCATAATTTTTTTTGTTATTTCTCTATATTCTTGTGCTACAACAGTTCTTTTGTTTGCAACAACACAAGGTAAACCTTTTTTTACAGCAGAAGAAGCTGCTGTTGTTCTTTTAATAATACCTAATACACTTTGATTTTCTTGCAACTCTGTCAATACTTCTTTATCCTCATTCGCCTGACAGTTATACATAGTAGCAACAACACCTAATAACTTTAAATCAGGATTTTTCATTTCCTTCATTGCTTCTATTGAAGAAATAAATACTTCCAAACTGAACATACTTTGATACTTTGTTTCTGCTGGTATAACTATACAATTTGATGCTGCAAGAGCATTTATAGTGTATAAGTTAAGGGTGGGGGAAGTATCTATTATAATGTACTCAAATATTGGTTTTACAATTTCCAATGCCTTTTTAAGTCTGTCAAACTTGTCCTTCTTATTTATATAAGATGTTTCAGCAACATCCAACATAGGACTTGATGGAATGATACTTAAATTATCAACCCCTGTTTCATAGATACATTGAGGAACATTCTTCACATTCTCAAACACAGTTACTATTGAACTATCAAAATCATCTGGATTATAACCTTGTGCTTTTGTCAAACTACAAAGGCTATCTAAATCAATTAATAATGTAGGTTTTCCTTCAAGAGCAAGAGAGGCACCAAGATTGGATGCCAATGTTGTCTTTCCAACACCACCTTTTTGATTAGCAACACAAATTATTTTACTCAAAATCACTCAACCTCCTTGATTTTATGATGTCAATTCTTGATTTTGTGACATCATAACGTACTATTTTTGCTTTAGTCAAGCTATTTTCTGAGACTTTTAAAATTATTTTTGATATCCTACCATCAAATCTCTTGATTTTATACCATCAAACCTCTTGACATCATAAAATCAAACCCCTATTTTTTCTTGATGATATACCATCAAACCCTGATTTTACTTGATTTTTTAACATCAAGAGAAAATGAAAAATGGACAAAAACCCCCTTAAAATCCGTTTTTGATATTTAAGTGTCAAGTTAGTAGGGGGAGGCATAAAAAGTCCGTTGTAGGTCGTTTTAAGGTCGTTTCTGACCGTTTTATACATTTAAGTTAATGTTGAATTGCAATTTTACCTTTAAAACCGCATAAATACGGGGGTTTACGATAAAAATTAAGTTAAAAATCATATAAAAATGCACCCAATTTAAATAAAAATTGAGTGTAGAAATAAAAATAAAATTAAAATTATAAATTAAAACTGAATAAAAAAAGAAAACAGGTAGTAGAAAGGATGTAAAAACTACCTGTTTTCCTCTTTTGAATAACCCCAAACACCTTACGGGTTTAAAAAGAAGGTTATTAATAGAAAAAGTTACGATAAAATAAATCGTAAAATGCAATGATTAGCTCAACATTGCAAAAGACGAGAACAGGAGTTGCACCTATTTGAAATCTAATCTCGTCAAGGAAAGGGGGTTATAAGTTATAGAATAACAAATAACCCATATATAATAATGGAAAACCATTATCGAGGCAATTTTATGCAGGATATGCTAACCCATTGTCAATAAGCAATTTTATATTTATTTTACCATTAGGAAACTTGTGAGCTACACTCAATTTTTTTAAGGCATACTTATTAACCATTTGTTGTGTCTTATCATTTCTTTCAGAAAAGAAAGATATAGAACCTTTACCTATTTCCTTACATTTTTTAAACTGTTCTTCAGATAAAAGAGGCTGAATATAATTTAATTCTGTGTAAAAGATAATGTATTTCATATTTCCCCAAGTTTTATCCTTAATAGTTTCTGTTGTAAAGTATATTGTTTTATTCATTACAGGTTCATTATTCTTTATTGCAATCTGCAAATCTCTATCTTCAATCTTTTTTCTTAACTTGTCAAACATTTTAATCACTCCTGCTTATATTATAATATAATTCTTTCTGTAGCTTCCAATTTATATATGTCCACTACCTTTTTCACTCATACTCTTTTTTTAATGTGTGGGCGCTTGTAAAAGCGCCCACTTATCAATAATTATTTATATTGATTTTGATTGTTTGTATTATTCATTTGATTTCTCTTTTTAGTGTCATTATATACACTTGCTGCTGCGATAGCACCAAATAATAATCCCCAAGGTCCCATTAAAGATGCCGCAAACCAAACTGTCTGAACACCCATTGTCCAACCTAAACCCCTTGTAATTGCTCTTACAGGTCTGCTATCCCAAACTTTATCCATAAATCCTACACCATTTCCTTTTGCATATGTAAGTGCTGGGTTGTTCTTAAACTTCTCTAACAAACCGTCTTCTGCATTACTGTCTGGATTTTCTCTGAAATATTTAATATCACCAACTTGAATAAGTTGTAATCTCTTGAACTTTCTAAACAATACTGACCATCTTTTCCTAAAACCAATTGCCATTTCTTTTCTTGCTCTGCCTTGTGCCAAGAGTTCATCCATAAGACCAAACTTCTCCAAGTTCTTATATTTATAAACTTGTCTTAAATCAAAGAACTCTGCCATTTGACCATTTTCTACTTTCATTCTTAATGATTGTGGTAGCGACTGCATAAAAGCATTATCAAATGTTGGCTCATAAATAACCTCATTTATAAATAAGGTACTATCTGCAATCATAAAAGAAGTAACCATATCATCAGGACAAACATTCTTTCTTATATCTTCCATTAAAATCCTTGTCATATCCTTTACTGTCAATAATGTGTCAGTATTTGACCCACTTGTATATTTAGTAAAAGGATTGTCTTGAACGTCAATTTTTCCTCTATAATAATTCTTATCTGATACTGTATATCTGTCATTTTGTGAAGTGTTTTGTGTATTTATTGGTTGATTTGGTCTTTGAGGTCTTTGAGGTATATTTTGATTAAAAACGGGATTTTCGTTTTTAGGAGTTCCACTATCTAAACTATTATTTTGAGAATGTTGAGAATTAGATAAAGGAGTAGGTGTATTAGGCGAAGGACTATTACTAAAAACGGGATTTTCGTTTTTATTTATTTCTTCACCATCAACTGTAAAAGAATGTTGTGTGGTTGTTTCTTCATCACCAAATATACTAATATTATCTGCTGCACTATCATCCTCTGCAACATTCATAAATCTACCACTTTTTATTTCATCTACTGTTAATATACTTTCTAAAGAACAGTCAAACAAATATGTTTCAACGTCAGGGTACTTGTTATTCATACCATACTTACACATTACCTTCCAAATTACTTCATAACCCTCTGACAAAGCATCTGCCAACTGATTATCACTAAAACCACTTAATTTCTTTATCAATCCTAAAAATCCTACTTCTGGTCTGATTACTTTTCCACCATTACCATCATCCATTACAAAAACATCATTCATTAAATGTTCTCTAACTGCTTCATCTTTAATATTACTTAAAACACCAGCAGTACAACGACCAGAAGAAGAGGGGTCATCCATATTATAGTCATTTTCATTTAATACAGAATATGCCTTAAATACTTTCCAATCTTTAACCTTATCCACCTTACCAGCACCTATTGCAGAAGTCCAATAACCAAAAGTATCCTGGTTATTAACAAACTCTCTAATTGTTCCATCATTAGTTGGTGCATAACTTCCTGTACCACCATTTCTACCAAAAAATCGTGTTGAAGTCTTTAAATAAAGATTTTCAGTTATTTTATTTTCTGTCCAAATCTTATAATCTGCATTTTGTCCTATATATAAAGCCCTGCTATTTGCTACACGACCATCTGTATTTACGAATGTTCCTGTTTGATTTGCTAATTTATCTATAAAATCGACAAGTTTGTTATTATATATAAACTTCTTTTCATAGGTATCACTTTTCATTTTTTTAGCATTATTAACAGTTGTATTCATTGTATTTACAAGGTTAGCCAAATTATCAATTGCATTTTGCTGTAACTCGTCAAAAATCGCATAAGTCATTTTTCCACCAAAGTCACTTTGATTGTTTGTATTTTTCCTTATGGATGCTAATAAATAGTATAACTGCATTAACTTTAAATAAGGTAATACTGCAAATACTGACGTTGGCACATCTGATAAATAATCAGGAGCATTCTCTCCAAAATAATGACCCCTTACAGGAGAACAATCATTTAAGTCTGCTTTTGCATCAATCGCAAGTATTCTACAAGGTTTTCCGTCTGTTCTTGTTATACCTTGAGAAGTAAATGCTTTTTCAATTTCCCAAAGCATTTCAGCCATATCAGGTTTATAATCTAAATATATAAATGGTACGTTATTAGCAACAATAGAAGATAATAACCCTAATGTCATAACACCTTTTCCTGAACCTGAACCTGCAAACAGTCCCGTAAGTCTGGCATCATTTCCTTTTAGGTTGTATATATTTGATGTGCCATCAAGATTTCTTCCCATTACTGTATTTTCAAGACCTAATTTTCTTCCTGATTTTATCAAATCCTCGTATGCTTGATAACTAAACAATGCTTCAGAAGCAAACTTTTTCGCATCAAAGACACCAAACATTGTATTAACATTATTTTGAGAAACATAGTTATTTAACACCTTACAGTTTTCCCTGTTTAAGATATTAAAGCTATTGTCAGAGAAGTATTTGTTAAAGCCAATGTTTATTCCTTGCATCTTATACTTCATTGATATAATTGTATTTCTGTCAAATCTTTCTATAACAATACAGTTTGTGAGTTTTCTCTGTATATTACCATATACTTCTTTTAGTTCTTCTGGTTTACTGTTTAAGAAAAACTGTTTGACAATCCCTTTAAATCTTTTTTCTATAATAGGCAGCATTGTATCCCAATTACGAGTTGTATCTGCAGGATTATCTACATTCTTTATACCAAATACATTTAATGCATGAAACTCTGCAAAGTAATTAAAATCTTTAAGGTCACCAACAACTAATGACTTAAACTTATCTGTATTATTAAATGTAAATCCAGCACCACCATATGTAAAAAATGCTTCTGCAATACTTTTCAACCATTGATGATTGTTTGTATATAATTTCTTTTCTGTCCTATTATACATTTTCACACCAGAGGGAACTAATATACCTACACAACCATTTTCAATAGCATTTCTGTAAAGTTCCTCATAGATAGGTCTTACATCATTCCACAATTCATCTACGAAAGGCATTATTGCCCCCATTTTATCATTCTTTGCCTTTTCCTCGTCTCTTTTTTTCTTTTCTGCTAATGCTCTTTGTTCTTCTTTATAAAAGTATCTTGAAAGCCTGTATTGTTCTTTTTCTCCTTCTTTTTCATCAATATCAGGAGTATATTTTGTGTCCATAAAATACTCTTCACCATTTAAACCCCTATTAACTAACAATCCTAATTCTGTTCTTTCAGGGTTATATTTTTTCATTACTGTCACAGGAATAGGGATATTGGCTTTCGCTAATTTTTCAACAACAGATTTTCCTTCTTGTCTAATAACATCTTGATATGCCCTTGATATTACATCTTTCACCACATATATACCCATTAATCTTTTCATAGAGTTTGAAATATTATTATCATTAGCAAATCTAACTAATGCTTGATATTCTTTATTGAATATTTCTTGATTTTCAAACCCCTCTGTAAAAAAGAATATTTCCTCTACATAGTTAAAGTTTAAGCCTTTTGAGAAGTATAAAGCATCAATCATCCCTTTATCTTCTTTTATTGCTTCTTGATAATTTTGAGGATTAACTGTTCCCATTGTATTCATAAAACTTGAATGAATATCAATATATCTAACCTTATAGTTCTCCAATTTATTTGTTGTGTAATAAACAGCAATTGCTCCATTTGCACCAAATAATAATGCTCTTAAATTATGAGGTGTGAATGTTCTTTTATTTATTTTATGTCCATCAAAACCACCATTTTTTCCAAATGCTTCTGAATGTGTCAACTGATTATAAAGTTGTTTATATCTTGTAAGCATCTAAATCACTCCTTATTTTAACATTTTCTTTCCATTTTTAGTGAACAACATTTCTATTAAGTCAATGTCCACGTCCAAATGCATTGCAATTTTAAGTTTTGTATAACCCATACTATGCAAAGTAGCAACTCTTTCCTTAAAACCTTTAAGTACCTTTTCTCTTTTTTCATTTTCATTCCAGATATAAGGTATAACTGAAATGATATTAACCACCTTTAACTCTGTTTCATCAACACCATAATCCTTTAATAACTCAATGCACTCTATTATGGAAGCTCTTTTTAGACCTGTAACTTTTCTGATATCTTTTAATTCCATTTTGAAGTGTAAACACTCTATTAAATCAATCAATTTCATATAAGAAACTTCTGTATCTAAAAAGGTTTGTGTTTCTAACCCACGAGCTAACATCCTATTTTTCATTGCAGTTGACAGTTCCAAATAGAAATAGTTTATATATCTCTTATATATATCATCATCTAAATCAACTATCCATTTTATTGCTTCATCAGTAAATCCTATATGCTTTAAGCAAAGGATTTCCATACAAATATTTTTAGAAAGTAAAACATTTTGAGTTTCAACAAAATCAGTTCTCTTCTTGATATAATTTACAATATGAAGTTTTTGATAGTTGGGAAAATAATCAAATAAACTTTCTACTGAATAACCCCTTTTTAACATATCAGTTATTTTATTACCATCCTCTTCACTAATTGCTAATAATTTATTCTGTTTTGCTCTTTCTCTTCTGGCCTGCAACTGTTCTTGTTTTTTACCACGAATATTATTTTCATTTGACATTGCCAAACTCTCTAATTTAGTCAATATATCCTTATACTCATTGACTACCATATAATCAACTCCTTATCAACTTACTACTCCAAGACTTACTTTTTTGTCATATTCACCTTTAATCTGACTAACATATTGAGGTGTAATACCCATAAGTGTTGCTATTTCATTAACGGACAATCCATTCTCTAAATTGACGAAAACTTGATTTCTTGTTCTATCACCTTTTGATATTGGCTTAATTCCTTTTTCTTTTCTATATAAAGATATTACCTTTCTCACATAACTTTCTGAAACTTCAACTGTTTCTGCTATTTTTTGAGTAGGTACATTTCTTAATGAGTACTGTATAATAGCCTCTTTTTTAGTCAATTTAATATGCCTTGCATCTGCATCTTGCTGCAATTCTTTTATACCACTCATTAAGACCTTTTTTTCTAACAAACTTAACTCTCTTCTTGCTGATGCTAATTCTCTTTCCAAATCTGCAATTCTCTTAACTAATCTTTCTTGCTGAATAACCACTATTGGTTTATCTGCAATCTTACTTCTTGCTTGAGCAAATAATTCTTTATTATACATATTTAATCCCCCTCATACTTCTTAATAATTCCATTTTCAACTGCCAAAAAGAAAACATCATATTCTGTCATATTTAGAAAAGCAGCAATATCTTTAATGCTTTCTTCATTCTCATACAAACCTTTAATAACTTCTAATTCAAAGTTATCTTCCTGTAGTATTGAGTTACATATGCACTTTTTTAATTCATTGAACCTATTTACAAACTCTATATGTTCTTTTCTAAACTTTTTATATTCTTCAAAAGTTCCATCTGAATAACAATTCTGCATATTAACCCCTCCATTTTTTCATTTACATATTAATATAAATCTAATAGTCCCTATTTTAGTCATAAGTGTTTTTTTAACTGTCTAATAATTTTTTATAACTGTCTATCATTATTTTTATTTATTGCTATTTCAATAAAAACAAGCAATCTTATATAAAAATAAAAAAGTAATATTTGTTTAAATCAAGGTAATTTTATTTGATAATTTTGTCTCAAAAGCATGTTGATGTAAGACAAAAAAGCATGGTATAATGATTAATCCTAACTATGGAATAAAAGGAAGGATACCATTATGAAAAAATTAAAAATGAGAAAATTATTAGAACTAATGATGCCAGAGATTGTGAGAGAACAACCACAACTACTTTTCACTTATCCTGATGAAAAGGATGAAAGTGATGAATATTGTGCAGTAAAGAAAATTGATATTGTTTCATTAGAATTGCAGAATAAAGTCTTAAACAGACTTCTACCTCTCATGTGTGAATATGAAGAAGGAGGGGGGTATTACTCTTTACCTTGTGAGCCTGCGGATGCAAGTGAAGATATAGAAGTTAATGCTTTTAATTTCTTTCTAATGAGTGTAGATTGTGAGGTATGGACAGATACACTTATGTATAACTCCTTACATATAAGAGGATTTGACACTTATTACGAACTAAAATCCTATATTGACACAACATACACTAATTTCTCAATATTCAGAGTTTATGTGAAAGCATTAGATGAGTATAGAAGAGTTGATTTCAAGGGCGATTATGATGAAGATACAGGAAGGTGGAGTGATTTTTCTATACCATCAATTGCAGAGTTCTTTCCCATAACCCTAATGAATAAAGATTATCAGGTTAATATACCTTATTTTGTTGGAATAATACCATCTTTTGAATTATGTAAGGATTACCTTTCTTTTTCTTTTATAGAGAGAACAAAAAAGCATAAACCATTTAATCTAATTGGTTGTATTGCTTATGAAAATAAGAAATACATTTATGAAGCAAAGTTTGATGGACTGTTATTTGGAATGGACTTCAAGGAAAAAGAGAAGGAAGAAACCATTTGAGTTTCTTCCTTCTCTTTTTAATTAGTATTTTAATATATTTCCATATTCATACCCATTATTAGTTTTTACATAAGCACAGTAATAAATGTGATTATGTGTTTCTGGTTTTATAATTGATACTTCAAAATTATTTTCAATCTCAATCATAGATTTTGCAATAGTTGGAGTATGTATCATATCAACTTTATTTATATCTGTTATTTCATTGTCAGATACAAGGTAAGCAATACCCATTTCTTGAGGTGTTATATAACGAGGTAAACAAAGATTATTACTAAATATAATTTCTGTTTCTGTTAATTCTATATTTCCTGTTGTTATGTAATCAATCAAATCTACACCATTTGGAACAATATTTGATATTTCAGGATAACGATTATAAACTGCGCCATTCTTAAATGTTATGATATAACCAAATGAAGTAGGCGGAAGTGATACTATTTCACCGTTTATTTCTGCTTTTACTTTTCCTACTGTTGCATTATATCTTCTGTAAGTGTTTATATCTGGTTGATACTCTGCATCCGCATCAGAATATAATTTCATACTTATTTCGTTTGGTTCAAACCCACTATTTTCTATACCGTATAATAATCTTACACTACTTATTGCTGGAATGTTATTCCCGTCAATAACCATACTTGCATTTAATTTCTCTGGAAAATCATTATCTGATATTCTCAAATCTATATCAAAATCATAGGCTGTAAATATTGCTGTTTCACTATATGCTAATAACCCTGATTTATCTTTCACATACACTCTATATGCTCTTATTCCACGAGTTGTACCAACCTTAAAACTAATAACTCTATCTATTTTATTAGTCTGTAAATGCTTTTTACCATCATTTTTATAGTAGGTAGGACTGACATCATTTTCATCTTCGTCCTGGTCTAACCAAACAACACCTATTTCATCAATTTCTTCGTCTCCTGCTGTTATTTTAACATTATCTACATAAACGATATTATCTTGGTCTTGTGTGAACTTTGCTCCTGATACTTTGGGGCCTCCAACAACATAACCCTGTTCATCAGAAATATCTGCTTGTAATTCACTTGCATAATAGGTTTTAATTCTTGTGGTATTGTTCTCATACATAACACCATTTACTTTTACTCTTACACCAGCTTCTAATATAATTCTTCTTGCAAAACCATCCAAATTACTTTCTGAAGCATAATCACAAATATAAATACTTGCCGCATTTTCACAACCTGTAACTGATGACTTACCATCTACCAGAACTATTTCTGAAACATTACTATCACCATTTATCGCAATATTTTTCTTTCCTAATGCTACAACCCTGCCACGAACTGTTGAATTATTAAGAGTTAAGTTACTACAATCATAAGTTAAGATTACATCCCTACCAACACTTGAATTATTAAGGTCTATACTCCTTGAAGCAACTATATTTGTAGGGAATGAGCCTCTAAAGGAACTTCCTGCACCTGTACTGTCTTTTTTAGGAATATATGTATTTGCTATATTATTTAACATTGTAACTAATTCAGCACGAGTTATATTAGATTGAGGGTTCATATAACCTTTATCATTACCATTGATATAACCCAATGTTGACATAGCGCTTACACTTGACCTTGCCCAACTACTAATTTTATTATCATCTACAAACTTCGTTTTACCACTATAATTACTATCTAATTCAAATATTCTTGTCATTATAGTAGCAACCTGCTCTCTTGTTGCATACCCATCAGGATTTATTTCATTTGTTGATACACCTGTTATATAACCTGCTGCAACACACCTTAACAAAGCATCTCTGTAATAATCATCATTTCTCAAATCATCATAATAATTATAAGAAGAAGTCTTTAACCCTAACATTCTATCAAGGATAATTGCAAGGTCTCCACGTTTAATGTGTTGGTCTGGCATAAAATTACCATTAGAACCTACTATCAAACCATATTCTGCAACTTTTAATATCGTGTTGTGTGCCCAATGACCTTGTGTATCTCTAAAATCTGATATTTTTACTGTATTTCCTTTTTCATCTTCATAAGATAAAGTTAAAGCCAAGATATTTACTGAACTCATAACCATTAAACACATGGCTAAAAATAAACTAATTACCTTTTTCATTTTATATCACACCTTTCTTTGTTCAAAAAATATGAGGGCATTGTGATTAACAATGCCCTCAGACAAAAATACTTTAATTATTTTGCCATCTGTGTAAAAATAATTCCTACTGTTGTACCAGAGGCATCTTTTATAAGGTTAGCTTCAAACTTACCACCTGTTGCAATATACTCACAGTTACCTGTTCTGCTGAAACCACCAATGCTATTATCGTATTTAATTTTACCATTGTCATCTGTTGCAAATGGATTTTGAATACTTAATACACCATCCTTAATGATTGCTGTATCTATGCTGTCATCTTCTAAACCTGAAACAAGGTCAGAACCTTCACCATTGATAGGGTCTCCACCTTTTTCAATTATGGTAACAGCATCTTCTGCATCAGAAGTACCGCCTAATACTGCATTGTAGTTGATATAATCTTTATCATCTACTGCCCAAACACAAATGTTTTCATGAGTATTATAAGTTTTAACACCTTTCTCCATAGCAGTTGTATGTATTAAAATAGCACAAGATTTTCCTGTGAAGTTCTGAACAGCACTCTTAACCATTGTACCTGTTACAACTTTATCATTGTAATCTTCATAAGCACTATCAGAAACAACATTCAAGTTATCCTGAACACCTACTGTACCTTCATTTGCTACACCTTTTGCTATACTAAATACTCCAAAGCCTAAACCAATTACTGCTGCCAAAGCGATTAATACGATACCTAACATAGTACCACTTGAAATCTCTTTCTCCATAACAGTTCACTCTCCTTATTTTAAATATTTTTATTTGTTATCTAAAATAATTTAAAACAAACTGTCCACAATTTACTATATATGCTTATAAAGAGATTTCAACTGCCCACATAAAAAAATAAGATTTATAGATTGATTATTATATTCATTGTAATTACAATAATAAGAGGTATTTTTTCTGAAAAAAACTTGGCTCCTGACAACCTTGCATGGTATAATTAATTGTACTTTATAGAAGGAAAACGAGGTACATTTATGAAACCAGAATATGAAAAAGTGTTGAAATGGTGGAGTAAGTTAGAAAGAAAACTTAAGGACAAACCAGACACTATAAAAATATTAAGAAAAAGAAGTATGAACTCTGCTATATCAGTCCTTGATAATATAAGGGGTTTAGACTTCTCTGAAATATCGACATCATTATATTTCACTACCCAAGATTTGAAAATGCAGGAGTTTACCAAACTCTATGATGCACAGGTAGAACTTGCAGCCATTGATGAAGAAAAGTTTGTATTTCAACTACATAATTTTTTCAATATGATTGCTACTAAAATAAAGAAAGAAAATCTTTATGAAGAGTTTTTTGAGTTCTATTATAAGTGTGTAAAATTAAGATATACCAACCAGAATGATAATTTAAATAGTCAGGTCATAGTTGCTTATATCAATCTGCTAATTCAAACTTTGGAATACCTTAAACCTAACAAATATGACTTCAAGCATTATTTTGTAGGTAAGACAACAAAGGGAGAAACAATGTTATCTGAAGACCCTTTCCCAATGCTTGACAGCCCTAATTATGAGTTGCAGACAGCATTTGAAAATAAACAGGTCAATCCTAATAATATAAATGGATTTATTCACGACCTTTATAAGAAATATGGTTATGAAATCAACAGTTTAGAAGATATAGAAATCATTTCATATACAGATAGATTATACTATAATTCAGTTACATCTGTCCTACCATTTGTTAATGAATATACCTATGATATTCTTCCTGAAAGACCTTTTACCACAAAGGCATATACATTTGAACTTATTATTAGTATGGTTGATACTGTTGACTTGAAAAAGAAGTTATTGAGAAGAAATAAAACTTTACCAACAAATGGTGTTTTGATAAAGTTTAATGATAATAGATTGTTTGAGGAAGTATTACTTAAAGAAATCTTTTACGAAGATACCATTTTCCTGTTATATAAGGTAAAAACAACAGAGGGAGATACCGTAGGATTTTTCGATACCAGAGAACAGTACTTCTATTCCATTTTTCTTGAATATACAGAAAACCTAAATGTGCATAAGAACTTTGGAGATTTCATTTTATTTCTATATAGTTGTTATTGTTTGAATGATGAAAACTATCAGCTTAACAAACTACACCATTATTTTTTATTAGGACTTCAACCATTATCAGCAGAAGGATTTTTACAAGGTGGTAAACTGAAAAACCGTTTTAACCCTGATAAAGAACACAGAGATGGTGTAGCAAGAATTGACAATGACAATTACACAACAGAAACAAGGGGAATACAAGGATATATAAGAAAACTACCAGAAGGGCAAAAAGCATCAGAAAAGGCCATTGAAACTGCAGAGGCATTAGGTTATTCTCTTGCTTATAATGAAACCTATGTACAACCCTTTACCAAACAAATCTTCAAACTTAAAATCAAATCATAACACAAGCAGAAACGGGAGCCGCAAGGCTCCCGTTTAATCTTTCTATACTAATATAAGTATTTTATAATTATGAAATCAACCATTTATCACAGTTTTTCAGCTTATCTTTTACAACTATTTCATTAGATAAACCCAATCCTTCTATTGTATCTTCCAAACAATAGAACTCTTCTCCGTAGTTTGTATCAAGAACTATAAAACCTGTTTCTTTATCATATTCTTTGACAGATTTTATTTCTTTTAATTCTCTTGAACCAAATATCTCTATATAAAAATCCTGAAAAGAAAAACTTATATTTCCCTCTTCAGTTATTGAAATAATACCAACTGCTTTTTGCATTTAAAACACCTGCTTTCAACTATCTTTCCATTTATCTGATTTTATTTCTTCTATGTTGTTATCTTCAACTTTAATTATTTTCTTTGACATTATTAAAGATGGTGTTTTATGAATGTTTTCATTTTCATAATCTATATTAACCATTTCTAAATTATCATACCAATAAAATATTTCATCATCAAAGTGAGCATATTTGAAATACAAATAATACCCATTATTCACAACTTTATCAAACTCTGAAAGGGAAATGTTTTCAGGCTCTTCATAACCGTGATATAAGCGAATACGAGTATCATTACACTCTATTTTTGTCATTAAGGACAACATTAGATTTCTATGCTTTATATCAGAATAAACAAAATTAAATAAGTCTCTTATAGTCATAAAAACACCTCATTTCACGAGGTTACTTACGAAAGAACTCAAACAATTCGTCCCAAAGTCTTTTCATTTCTTCATCTGTATCTGCTTTAACAGTAAAGGTAATGCAGGGTTTTAAAAAGCACTCACTCTTATCAATTGTTATGCCTTCAATACCAAAGAAATCAAATAAATATTTGAAGAACATAGGACTATACTCAATAGCCAAATAACCCTGTTTTGGTTGATGTTTAGAGTTCTGATGTTCTTCCTGCAAACCAGAGCAGCTTGCCATAGGTTTATAACCCTTTTCATCAAGATATTTTACCAAATCTACTATATAACTATCAATGTCAACTTCAACATTTCCAATATTGATTTTTTCAGTTATAGCAGTATTTTCTTCCAACCCTAACAAGAATAAAATATCCTCATATATGTCCTCTGGCACTTTATCTTTTATACTATCTGCATAAGCCTTGACTTCATCCATACTCTTAAAAAAATCTGAGGGTCTTTTAATTTCTTCACTCATAAATAACCTCTTATAATTCCTTTAAATCTTCTAATTTTGCAGGGTCAACAATCACTTCATCCTCATTACGACCATCAAAATAGGCATATACATATTTTTTATCAATGGTTGCACTATAAACAATACCATCACCTTGTTGAAATCTGTTAGAAAACCATTCTGCTGTCTTTTTACTTGTAGTCCAAGACAATGCTTTCACATTGTTTTTATTGTAACTTGTTAAACCCCTATATATCTTAATTTTATCTGGTAACTTTCTAAACTTCTTTAATTCATCAGCATCCATTAACTTTTCAGGAATTGCCTGCTTAAATAGTTTTAATAACTGATTTACCGTCATATTGGCATCTTTATTACTAAACTCTACCAAGTTCCAATTCTGACCTAATACAGTTGACATATCCTCAACTGAAATAAAATCAATTATATGTTTTAAGAAACCAAATCTATAAGGTTTTGAAATCATAAAGAATATGCCAAATAAATCTGATTTGTCTATTACTTCTTTAACCTTATCCTGCCAGAACTTCAAATCTTCTTCACTTTCACAAAGATTAACCATTCTGCATCCGTCTTCTGTATTTATACCTGTTATACCACTATCTGTAAAAGGATGCGCTACGATAGCAGGATAAAACTTTGTTTTCTCAATGGGTAGGTGGAGGAAGGTGTTAGCCATACCTCTTACCAAATCAATATTCGTTTCTTTAATCATATAATAAAGACACCTCTTTTCTTAACAAGGTGTCTCTATTATATCGCAAAATAGCTAAAAACTCAAGATTTTTGACCAAAATCATACATATTAACCTGTAATACCACTAACTAACCCTAAAATTGCATTGATAATGCCACTTAATCCACCACAAATTAAATACATTATACATACTGCAAGAATAATATATGTTATTGCTCTACGTTTTAGATATATCAAATAGGCATTTTTATATTGACCCTCACCAATGTTTTTCTCAACTTCTTTAACAGTAGCAGTAGCATCAAAAGAAACACCAAATGGCTTGTCTTTACCATTTTCAGATGAATGTTCTCTCCATATAGGTAATCCTATGTAAGCAAGGTCTAATACTGTGGATGCTAATAATAAGAAAATTAAAACAACTGCACCTATACCTAATACAATATTTAATGCTGCAAATGCTGGACTTAACCAAGTATAAGCACCATACATATCTCCTTTGGTATCGTCAAATACCAATGCTAACATTACTGTATTAACCTTACCACCTATATTCTGAAACTCTGTCATAATTTCATCTGCTGTATCGCTTTTTTCGTCACATACATCAGTTAAAGCATCAACAAACTTCTTTGTTGCTGTTGTCACTTTATCTGTGCTTGCTTCTTCATAACCATTTTCATTGACTAATAATTCACCATTTTTCATTTGGAGTAAGCTCACATAGTTACCACGATGCTTTACATATAAAATACCATCTGTTGTAAAACCCATATCTTTGTCAATCCAACCTGTGCTTGTATCTCCACCCATAGCATTTATCATATTCTCAACCTTTAATTCATTCTCTGGATATCCTATTTTAGCAATACCTTCCTGACCTTTACTTAATGCTTCTATATCATCCGCAAAAACCATTGTAGGTATCATTAAACTACATACCATAAGTACAACTGTCATTAAACTAAAAACTCTCTTTAACATAATAAACAACTCCTTTCTCAAGCTATTTCATATTTATAATCTGAATGCCAAGCACTAAAATTACCAAACTTTTCTTTTAGATAATCAAAATACTCTGTATTCTTCTCAAAACCTATAAAACTTCTGCCCATTTCTGTTGCTGCTACTCCTGTACTTCCACCACCAACAAAGGGGTCAAATATAACGTCTCCTTTATTTGAAGATATACCCACGAATAAGTTTAATAACTCAACATTTTTAGAACAAGGATGCTTAAATGTATATAGCGATATCTTATCATCCAAAGGGTCAGTATTTGTATTTGCAAAAACATTTGAAATAAAGGAAGGGTAAGAGTATGTATAAAGTTTTGGATTTTTATTTCTCTTGTCATTTAACCAATCTTCACTTGTATAAAAGAAGTCAAACTCATTAAACTTTTTAGCCTTACCTTTGCTGCAATATGCCACCAATTGACAATTAAATTGAAAATTATTATTGCAATATACAGCGCTGGAATGACTTCTTACAGACAAAATATTGTTTAGATTAAAAACCTTTTCTATTTCATACAACCATAAACCAATTTCTTTTGTAGGTATGAAAATATAACAATGACAACCATCTTTCAAAACTCTATGCATTTGTTCTAACCAAAAACTTACATTATTTTTAACATACTCTAAACTGTCATCAAACCCTTTGGAGTATTCAACTCCGTAGGGTGGGTCAGTTATTATTAAATCTACACTATTATCCTCAATCTTACCAAACAAATCTTCACAATCACCATTAAATAAGCTAATCTTTTTCATATTAACAACCTCACTTTACTTATTCTTCTAATTCCGTTTCTACATCTTCTTCTACGATATTTTCCTCTATAATTTCTTCCTTGACTTCCTCTTTAGGAGTATCTTCAACAACCGTTTCTGTTGGTGTTTCTACTTCTTCATCAGATTGTTCTTCCTTTATTGCAGGAACTTCATCCTTAATATTTTCTTCTGGAATAACAGGAGTTTCTTGCTCTTCATCTGTTGTTTCAGTATTACCACTATCTACAACTTCATTTTGATTTTCTTCTGTTTTAGTAGAACTTTCTTCTTGATATTCTTCTTCATAAATTACTTCTTCAAATATCAAGGTAAATGTAAACATTCCCTCTGAAATACCTTCTCTAAAAGCACCCATTTCTAATTCAATGGGGAAGCTGCCTGTATTACCATTCTCTATAACAAGAGGATGTCTAAACTCTATATAACCATTTTCATCAAGATTTCTCATTACTTGACCATTTACTGTCAATCTAAAATCTTTCTGCTCTGCCTTGGCATTCTTAAAATCATAATTACTTCCAACCATAGACCAACCATTTATAGGTTGTATTACTGCACCTTTCAAATAAACATCAACACCTGTTGTATTTGTTAAGGTGTAATCTTCAATTGCCAAAGTACCATCTTCGTCACGATAGATTTTTAAGCCGCCAGGCAACATATAAACCTTTGGTTTTCTAACCTCTGGTTCTTCTTCAATTTCTTTCTCTTCAGTTTCTTCTTCAACTTCTTCCTGTGTATCTTCTTCAGTTGGAGTTTCTTCTGTTTTGTCCTCTGGCTTTTCTTCTGTATTATTTTCAGTTTCAGTATCAGAAGAAGGCTCTTTTGTTTCTTCATTTTCTATTGTTTTATCTTCTTCAACATCTGATTTATCCTCTGTTTTTTCTGTATCTTCTATGGGTAAGTCAGGTGTTGTTTCTGTTTCTGAATTACCATTATCAACTATTTCATTATCAGTAGTTTCTTTGTTTTCTTCCTTTTCAGTTGTTTCACTTTCAATAGGTGTTTCTGTTGTGCTATCTTCCTTTACAACATCATCTGAATTATCAGGTGAGGGGGTGGGTGTGATAGTATCTTCTATAACTGTGTCATCATCTGGAATGTTCTCAACTTTATCTTCTGGAATAATGTCTGTTTCAGAATTACCACTATTCTCATTTGTGTCTGTTACTGAATTATCGATATTCTCGTCTTGTTTAGTATCATCCTTTTCAGAAGAGGTATTGTTCTCTTGCTGATTATCATTACTATCTACATTATTTTCAGTATCAGAAGTGTTTGTATTCTCTGATATACCACTATCTACATTTGAACTTTCATTTGAAGAACTGCTTTCACTTTCTGTTGATGATGCAGGAGTAGAAGAGGTGGAGGTGGAAGTATTACCACTATCACCATTAGAAGTTGTAGAACTATTTGCAGCATCATTATTTGAACTTGTTGATACTGCGCTACTATTTTCACTTGATGAACTTTTTTGCACTTTATTTGCATCTAAATTACTTGAACTTGATTTTGTATCACTTGACGAACTTAAGTTGTCATTTTTTGAAATATTTTCACTTGCGGATGTTGTAGAACCTTGTGTCTCTACACTTTCTGCAAATATAATTTGTGAAGTGCTTAAAACCATTGTCATTACAAGCAAAACAGATATTATTTTCTTTTTCATCAATTATCACTCCAATTTTTATTATTTTTTTGGCTTCTGATTTTCCACATATACCAATTTATTTTTTTCTGTCCTTGTCAGGTCAGATATGTCTTCACGACATATTAGATTATTTATATAAAACTTATAGTCAATTTTCATTTTCCCAAACTTATAATTATTCCAACTATCCATACCATAGGTAAACCATTCTTCTTTATCCTCTTCAAACAAATAAAGGTAGTCAACCCCTTCTGATATAAAAGCAACTTCTATATCGTAGAAAGGATAAATACGAGGTTTTATTGGTTTGTTTTTCAATACCATATCACCGTCCATTTGTCTTATATCTCTTGCCTTTGAAACACAAACCCCTTCTTGTAATCGTCTTTCTAACATTTTACTACCATCTTTTAATACATAGTGGCCTATACTTGCAGTAGGCTTAATTGCTTCTCCTAATGAAACTAAATCACCTAATCTCATTAAAGCATTTACTTTTGATTTTGTCTGATATTTTGCATACAAGGTTGCACCCACGAAAGCAGGATTACCATTTGTATCAACCTTTATCACTCTAATACCTTTCTCATTTCTAACACATATTGCCGCATTCTTATTCATACTCAAGGTGGTGGTGTGAAACACCACCACCATACACCTCCATCACAATATAGTCTTTTCATCCTTTAACCAAGACTATATTACGATTAAGCAAAGTAATCTTCTAATTCTTCCTCATTAACCACATTGTTTCTAACTTCTTTATCTACTAATGGGTCATAATCTCTCTGACCTTCTACAAGTTCAAATACGTGATAACCTGATACACCTAAATCATCTTCTGAAATCAACTCTAATTCTGCATTGTAAATGTCAAGGTCAGCCATATTTACATTGTCAAAATATAAGTAACCATAACCATTTCCAACCATAATTACATAATCTACGACTTCATCATTCTCGTTATTTACAGTTACATAACCTATTTCGTCATTGGGGCCTACTGTAACTTTATATGTACCATCTACCACATTCATAGTTAAATCAGCACCAAATACTGAAACACTTAAACTTAATACCATAACCATACTTAAAATTGAACTAATTAACTTTTTCATATTAAACAACTCCTTTTTAATTTTTTCTTTTATTGTCTTAATTCTTCTGCATATTCTGGACTTACAAATGCCAATATTGAATTAGATGACGAAGTATCCAAAATATCTACCACTTTTTCTAAACCCTCAACTACTTCTTTCAACTTGTGAGCTAATACTTCATTTGTCTTTTTCTGCTCTGTTGAAATACCTTTTGTTGTCTGCAAATATTCAATATAAACCCCTAAATTAAATATTTCATTCTTAACAAGTTCCTTACTCATAAATTGAGGATAAGTTACCTTGTTATATACCAATCTCATATCATCAATATTATTCAAAACTCTTCTCATACTAAAAACCCCTTTTCTTATTTTTTCTCTTTTATTTATTAACCAAAATATATTTTTTCTTTTGCACTCTTATAAGAAACATATCTATTTTTTAAGTCATCTGCTGTCATATCCAAAACTGCCTCAATCTCTGGCTCATCAATTTCATATTCTCTAACTATCCAATCAAGACTTCTCTTATGAGCAGAAAACTCTACGATTTCTCTAAACTCAAAATACATACTTCTTAACATTACAATATCTTTATAGCTATACCCATTTGCCACAGCATCCCTTATCAAACCTACCATGATAGCAACGGAGAGCATATCCTTTACATTCAATCTACCTTGAACTGCTTCATTTACCAATACTGTAAGTAAATCACCTTCAAACTTTTCATACTTAATTAATTCACAATAAGCTCTTGCTGATGCTAAACATAAGTCGTTTGTTAATTTGCTTACTGTACCTGTTTCTGTATCTACTGTAATACCATACATTGTCTTCATCATACCAATCACCGTCCTTATACTGCCATAGAAAGTAAACTGTCAAATGTAATTTCTTTCTCATAATATTTAACTTCTGAAGTACCATTCAATAATTTACTCTCAAACTCTTTTGCTTGTCTTTTCAATTCTGCTAATATAATTTTTTCTGCTAAATACTTTTCTGTTACGTCAATAAGACTTCTCACAGTATAAATACAACAAAATAAATCATAATTACCAAACCAATATAATGCTTTACGATACTGTGCTAATCTTCCTGCAGTTGCTTGAAACTTATTTGTTAATTTACTTACTTTATCTGCTGCACTTACTATCTCTGAAAATGTTTTCTCAAAATCTTCTTTGGGTAATTCCATAACCACTTTTTCTATTGCATCTAATTGTCCTTTAACCTCAAATAATACGTCATATTCTTTCTTAAACATATTAAACACCTCACACTTTTTCTTATTATTCTCTTTATTACCCAATAACTAAAATTAACTTACATACTCAATTAACAACTTTACAGACTTTTTAACCTGTCTTTTTAGATATTTACTTTCTCTTTTATAAATCTCATTTACCATACTTCTTAATATGTTATTATTGAGTTCTGTATCTAACATTGAAGCAATTTCAAGTGTATGATTTTTAATTTCTATAACCCTTTCACGACTAATCAACTGCTTATTTAACTCAATATTTAACAACTCTAATTGCTTTTTAATTTTCTTCATTATCAAAACCCCTTCCAAACTTAATTCTGTTAATTACTATATTCACTAACAAAATCGTCTCTAATTTCTTGCATTATATCTTCGTACTCTTCCAATAGATAATCTGCAAAATGAGAATAATTTGCAAGAACTTCCTTTTTAAGTTCTTCCCAAATAATTTCATCAGGACAATTATCTTCATCACAATCTACGAACTCATATATATCTTTTTGTAGAAGTTCATCTTTTACAAAACTACCTATCGTGTTGTTAAAATTGCACTTATCTAAATTATCAAGTGTTCCTATAATAAATCCTACCAACTTTTCATAATTATATTTAACTTCTCCTTTATACCAATCCATAAACTTATCAAGTAATCTTTTTTCCTTATCATTAATTTTCATATAAATCCAACCTTTCTATGTTAAAATAAATCAACCTATATTTACCCAATTAACATTATTCCAAATACCTAAATCTTCTTTGATTAAGGCCTTTGCTCTGCTACTCATACTGTTAATTACAATCTCTGTTTTCTGAGGTATTACACCATGCTTTTCCCAAGCTGCTCTTGAACCCCATTTAACTAACACATAGAAATTACCATCTGGCAACTGTTTATACATTATCTTGTTATCATAAACACAGGTTTCATAACCCATAACTCTTCTTTCTCTACCTGTTTTGCTTAATATCATTATCTTTTTCATTGAAAATCAACCCTTTCAAATATTATTTATTTTGTTCTTACACTTCAAATTAAATATAACTGTCTCAAATTATCATCACATGTCCTTATCTTATAAAATCTACTATAAATCTTTTAAAATGTCTTCAGTCCCAAACTTATAACTGTCCACTATCAAAATTGATTTTTCTTTACCATATCAATTAAAACAAGCATTTTCATATCATTTTATTTACCACTTAAAACTATAAATATAAAATCAAACTTTTTCCCACAATTAAAGGAACGAGGTGGAGTTTAACCACCTCGTTCCTTCTTTTTCAATGTATGACAGTTTATAAAATTACCATAGAGACATATAACTTATATAAATAAAATTACTTGGACAAAAAAATATAATTTAGTATATAACAATAAAAAATGAAAGGATTGAGTGCTATGGAAAAAGAGAAACTAATGTGCATCCGCAAAGAAAAAGATGCAAGTGGTAATAATGTAGGTTGGATATTGGCTGATAGATATGGTAATACCAATCATTATGATAGAAAAGAAATTACCAAAGAATTAAAAAATAAAAAGTTTGATATTGTTAATCTTCAAATCAGTACTGATGGTAAAATTGTAGATAAAGCAATACCACACGAGAATGAAGAAATAAACAAGATAACTGCAAAAGGCAAATCAAATAATATCACAGATATTTTTGAT
>JAFQRV010000035.1 GCA_017409905.1 Bacilli bacterium | reverse complement strand
TTATAACTGCTTCTTTGATACTTACTTCTATTAGCATCTATTTGACTTAACATGTAAAATCTTGTTTTGTTTTCTTTTGGTTTCTTTTCTTTATCTACTTTTTGTAGTGATGTTCCAGCTACTGGTACTGTTGGTTGTACAGCAGGGCTACCTACAATTTGTCCACCAACTGGAGTGACACTATTAATTTCAATTTTAGTATTATTATTTCCACTACTATTAATAAAACTAAAAATAACAATAATAAATATAATCAATAAAACAATAACATAAACAATAATTGCATCCATTGAAGTAATAATATCAATTAATTTATTCATAATAAGGTTTAAATTCATCATTTTAATTACCTACCCCATTTGAATATTCTTGATATTTCTTAAAGTTAAAGTTATATTGCTATCTCCAAATATTTCTTCAATCTTTTCAACTAAGCTTACTTCAGGTTTATTTGAAGCATTTTGAACAATTGGGACAATAATTGGTAATACTTTTTCAGCAATAACTAAATCTAAACTATCAGCTACATCTACATTAGTAGATACTAATACAGCAGTAAATGCTTCAATTTGTGAATTAACTTTATTACCTAATACAAATGGTTCAATGCCATTTACATAGCTTTCTAAAGCATCAATTTTCTTCCATTCTGATTCTTCCAAGAAGAATGTATTTTTACAATCATTAACTAGTTTCATAAATTGATAATAGTTAATTTTTTGGTGTTCTGTTTTTTCACTTGTAGGGATTTGTCTAACATCAAGAGTAATAACAATAGATACTTTTGATATTTCACTTGGAATATTATAAATCAATTCATCTTCAGCAATTAAACCAAACATCCATGAATTTTTATCTAAAGTAACTGTTTCACTGATCTTTGTTTTGTTTCTAAAATTATAAATAAATGGTACAAATGAACTAATTAACTCTTCAAAATGAATTGCTTTTAAATTATTAAATCCAAATACTGAAATATTATCAGGTTCTAGCATTGAATATTTTAAAGTTTGAATTAATTTAGAATCTTTTAGTAATTCACTTTCTTTTGTGATTTCTTCTGTAATATCTTTAACATAGCTATTATTATTGAAATAACGACTAAATATATCAATGAATTGACCTGAAACTTCATTGTTTTGAGATTTAAATAAAACTGTATGAGTTGAAGCCATTGCTGCAACAATATTTTTGATTGTTTTATTTTCAACATCAAATCCATTTTCATTTAAGTATAATTTGATATCATTGATTAATTCATTGATGTCAATTTTTTCTTTTAAGTAAGCTATTACTTTTTCTTGTTCAGAAACTGTAATTGAACTATCAACTTTATCTAAATCAATTTCTGCAGCATCAACATCAATAACTTCTTCTGTAACTTCTTCTGTTTTTTCTTTTACAACACGTTCTGGTTTAACATTAAAGATTTCATCGAACGGAACTGGTTTATCTTTACTCTTAACAATACGTTTTGCAAGACCATCATTTCTTTTTGCGAACACATCAAATACAACTAATAAAACTAAATTTAAAGTTAATAATATAGCTCCAAAAACATATGACCATACATCAGCTAAAACTAAAATCATAAATAAAATATCTAAAATAACTACTATATTAAATAACCCAATAACTTTTTTATCTGCACGAACCTTTTTAACAGGTAACTTAAATTTATTATTAGTAGTTGTTTGAACTTGTTGAGCTTTTTCTACTAATGATAATTGAGCATTTGTAACATTTAAAACAAACGCTTTTTCATCATCATTAAATACTAAATTATATTTGCCATTAACAATAGTAAATTTATTCATTGAAGTATTATATTTACATAATTCTCCACCTAAATTTACACGATATTTTTTCTTTTCATATGGAGCCAAATGAACTCTTCTGAAACCAACAATATTAGATGTATCTTGATTCTTAACAACTATTAATTCACTTTCTTCAAAAGAACTTGTATTGTTACATTCAAATACTAATTCGTTATTAACAATTTGTGGATTACCAATTTGAATAAACTTATCAATAGAAGCACATGTAGCTTCTAAAATATTGTCACCTTCTAGTTTAAAAGGGGAATAGCCAAGTGATACAAGTTCACCTGTTAATATCTTTTTAATTTGAAATTGTCTATATGTACCACTAGCAAACATATCAATAAATGCATCACTAAGGCTTAAATATTGGTAATCATAAACTTCTTTGCTTGATTGAATTACGATAAGGTCTAATAATTTATTCTTTACAGTTTCACAAACTCCACCTAGTAAATTATCATCTATCGCAAAAACGATTGCTGCATCATAACCATTTAATTCTTCAGAAGATAAACGTACATTTTGCCCTACAGAAATTGACTTACATTGGAATCCTTGTCTAATAATGTAAGTCTCTAATTCTTGCACATCTCTACTAGATATTAAAATATATCTCTTATCTTTTTGAAGAGGTAAAGTAGCCTTTTCATTTTTAAATATTACTACAGATTGTTGATATAAAAGTTTTAAAGCTTCTTCATTTTTTTCAGGAATATTTTGTGATGGTTGAGATATAGTATTAGCTACATCAATCATTGTATCTAATACTGTATCAATTTCTTTATTACTAATTGTATTAGTCTTTTCGCCATCATAGAAAGCTCTATTTTTTCTAATAATTTCGTCATCTGATAATAATTGAATGTCTGAACAATAAACAAAGTAAGTACCATTCTTATTAACCAATAATGGACGTTCAGTTTTAATTTTAGATTTATTAACTGGATCAATTAAATAACCATATGCACTATCAAATTTGATAACTTGCTCTTGACTAGTTGCTGTTACAAAAACATAAATACCAACACTTTGTAAACATTCAATGAAGCAATTAATAAATTGTTCTCTAACATAATTAGAGATATTTAATTCTGATAGAATTGAATCTTCTAAAATTACCGCATTTACACCTTCACCTTTTAATTCCATAAAGATAGATTGTAAAGATTTTTTTTGAAGTTCTCTATCCCATGTAGCAATAAGACTAACTAATGTTAATCCATATCTTTCTAATTTTTCAGATACAACATAAAAATTACTAATATGTGTATTTAAATCTTTTATGAAAGCTACATAACTATTCTTCCAGCTGTCATATCCTTTAATTAAAGATACTTTCTCAGCTAAACTTATTTTTTCTATTTCCATTTGATATTTCATTTTGTTCACCTACTCTTCGTAATATAATGTAATATTAGTAATTTTTATATATGAATTAACACTTGAACTGTTGCTGTAATATCCTTTGTTGAAAGTAACTTTTACAACATCACCTTTTTCAACATCAATATTTAAATAATAATATCCGTTAGTATAATCATATTTATACATCTCTTCTTCTCCATTTACAGATACCATCATATAGTCATTAGATCTTAAATTTAGATAGAATTCCATATATAATACAGCATCAGATGATATTTTAAATGTTAATGTAGAAGTTGAATTAGAACTAGTATTTGTACTAGCTATTGATCCATTTTCAAACTTATATGGATTCTTCTTATCGTTAGTAAATAAATTACCATTAAACATATTTTCATCTACAACTACCATACTTGCATCACAATTTTTGCATTCACCAGTATTACTATCATAGTCATGTCCTGTAGCATATATAATTTCATCATCAATTTGATTATAACAAACAGGACATACACCAATCTTTTTACCATCTGTTATACAGCCAGCTGGAATACTAACACTCCAATTAAGAGTTGTTTCACTTGTAGTAATATTATTATTTGAATCATAAGTCCAAAGTCCATATTCGTGAATACAATTAGCGAAGAAATAAACACTTCCTGTATAGAATTTACTACCAAAACCTTTAGAATTCCATTGTGATTCTGTTCCTTTATAATAAATACTATCAATCAAATAATCAGAATAACTACCCACATTATTAACTACTGATGTTACTGATGGACCAAAAGTTACATCAATTGTATTATAGTTATTATTAAAATTATCCCATAATTTATAACTGTAATAAGTTGAACCTTTATAATTAAATGATGTAGGTAATTCTACAAGAGTATCTTCAAAAATTTCTTTTTGAATTTCTACTAAATACCATTCATAATTCTTCTTTGCGAAAACAAATCCATTATAATTAATAAAGTCTTTTACTGTTGTATTATAATAAACATTAAATGCGTATTTAGCAATCTCACCATGAGATGTTTGACCAACTTGAATATTTAAGTAACTATAATTATAAACAAATGTTAAATTTGAACAATTGTAAAACGCTTCACTTCCTATAGAAGTTACATTACGTGGAACCTTAAATTCAAATAAATCCGTTTCATAAAATGCTCTATCTCCAATAGAAGTCAATGCCGAATATTCATCAATAGAAACCTTTGTTAAATTGTAACAATTAGAAAAAGCATCATTTTTAATTTCTCTTAATCCAGTACCAGCAATAACAACTTCTTCTAAAGATGTAGATTCTTTGAAAGCAGCATCACCAATGGATATTACATTACTAGGAATTGTAACTTTTGTTAAAGCACTTTCATAAAATGCTCTTGTATAAATCTTATATTGTGTAATAAATTTATTTTCAATATATAAAGAACTTGGAAGTGTAATTTGGCTAATACTTTCATCACCAATATAATCTAATAAATAAGCAATGTTATCAACAAAACCAAATAAGAAATTATTACTTACTTCATTATAAATGATACCAGAATTATCATCATTACCATTTACAACATTTAAACAGTATTCACCTAAACGACCTAATTCTTCTTTTACAACGCCTTTTTCAATATTTAAAGTACTTAGGTTATAAATTTCCCATAGTCTATAACAATTTTCAAATGCTTTTTCACCAATTGTTTTTAATTCTTTTGGAACAGTAAATTTCTTTAAATCTTCACAAGACTTAAATGCAAAAGCACCGATACTTGTTATACTATTTGGAAGAATAACTTCTTCTAATGATTTACAATCTGCAAACATATTTTCACCAATAGTATTAATTGAACCACTAATTGATACTTTTTCTAAATTTCTTAAATCTTCAAACGTACTAGACTTTAAATAATTAACATTTGTAAGCTTAACTTCTTTTAAATTTTCATAAGTGTCAACACCAAATAAATAATTTAAATCACTTAAATCTCTATTTTTTTCTGTGTTATCTGACCCAAGAAATGGAACTTGTAAATATTCAATTTGACTATCACCATATAATACATTAGAATTAATTTTTGTTAAAGAATTTGGAAATTCTACATGTCTCAACTTTTTACAATCAGCAAATGCATCAGATGAAATTTCTTTTACACCTTCAGTTACTACAACTGTTTCTAGGTTATTGCAGTGAGTAAATGCTCTTTCAGGAATAACTTCTAAAGTACTTGGAATTACAATAGATTTTAAATTACTACATTGATAAAAAGCATTTTCACCCATTTTACTTAAACCAGTCGGTAAACTTATACTAGTTAAATTAGCACAATCATAAAAAGCCTCTTCACCAATTTCTGTTATTAAATTATTAAGTGTAACACTTTCTAAGTTATCGCAGTTTTTAAATGTACCTTCTGAAATAACGCCTAATTTAGGATTGCTTAATTTAGCAGAAGAAATACTAGAATTTTCAAAAGCATAGCTGCCAATATAAGTTGCATTTTCTAAATTAAAATTCTTCAATATAGTATTTTTAAAAGCCCAGTCTCCAATATATGTAACTGGAGATTCAATATAAACTTCTTCTAAACGTGAACAATTTGAGAAGGCTTCACTATTAATAATTCCTGATGATAATTCATAAATTTCAACAGTTTTTAAGTTATTTAATCCTTTAAATTGAGCCTTTAGTATTTCATCCATTTTATTAATTCTAATAGTTTCTAAACTTAGAGTATACATATTTACATTTGCCCCAAATAAAGTGCTAATAGTATCGTCATTATAACTTTCAAATGTTAGTTCTTTTAATTTGCTACATCCAAATAGTAAATTAACATAATTACTACTAGAATCAATTTCTTGTTCTAAATTAAATTTTTGTAAGTTATAACAATTTCTAAAAATGTTTTGAGAAAGTTTGACTTCTTTTTTAGAATTACTTATTCTTACATCATACAAATTTGAACAATTTGCAAATGCATATTCTCCAATTAATGAAACATTATTCAATTCGACACTTCTTAAAGAAGAACAATTTTGAAAAGCTCTAGAAGAAATCTTTGTTACGTTTGCTGCAGAAAGTGTATACAAATTACTACAATTATTAAATGCGTAATTTCCAATTTCAAGATCTGCTTCAATATTTACACTTCTTAGACTATTAATTCCATTAAATGCATTATTTTCAATTTTAATAACTTCATATTCTCCTACTTTATCAGGAATTGTAATATCTTCTAAAGAGTAATTGTGTAAACCAGTAACAATTAACTCTTTTGTTGATTTACTATAATTCTTAAAACGATAGTTAATTCCTTTATAATAAAACTCAGTAGTATATTCTTTATAATTATTTACAGAACTAGAAATATATCCTATCATCACTATTAAAGTAATAACAATTAAAAAGCCAATTAAGACATTTTTTATAAAAGATTTATTTTTTACTTGTCTAATTCCATCTTTACTTGATACTTCTTTACGCATATTAGGAGTAATTGGATTTAACTCCCCTTTAACATAATATGCAGTATCGAATGATGCAAATATTAGTTCTACAATAACATCCTCACAAAGAGAATCAACAGTCATAGCCTTATTTGGAACAAATTCTGAATAAGCATTTCTTTTCATTTTTCGACTTTCAAATGTTGATTTTGTTATTTCTTCACCTTTTGCATTTAATTGAGTAACAACATATTTGATATCATGGCATGTTTCATTTGTTGCGTTAACTAATTTTAATACAAGTTCTCTACCATTATCGTCTTCTAAAATCAAAAATTCTTTGACATAGATATATTCATTGTTATCATCGATAGTATACTCTTTTTTAAATAAAACCTTCTTTTCCATTATTTCACCCCTTTATTGACATGTTTTGTCTTGTGTGATAAGTAAATAATAAACACATTAATAACTGCTAAAATAATTACAAATGCGTAAATTTCAAAGTCTAAAGGTTTACCAATAAAGCTTTCAGCAAATACTCCAGCACTTGAATTAGCTATACAAACTTTAATTAAAAATAATAAACCAATTGATAGTAATAATTCTAAAATACCAAAGAATAAAATTGACATAAAACTCATTTTTAGTTTAAATGAATTTTTAAATGATTCTTCATTCACTTTATTTAACACAATTGATACTTGAGATGTGTTATAAGGTAATTCTAATTCTTGAGTTAGGCCTCTACTTTGAATATTTTCATTAACACTTATAATTTTTACGACTTTACCTTTTGAATCATAACAAACACATATATAATCCAAATAATAAATAGATGTTTCTATTTCACATAATAATACTGTTTTATTATCTCTATTTGATAATATATATTGATGTATATGTTTGTTAATAGACTTATCTGCTGTATATAAGACTGTTGTTCCAAATACTTCTGTAATCACTTTTTGTCCATTTCCTTTTGGAAGTACAGTTTCTAATTTAATTTTAAATAATAATTTTGGAATTAAATAACAACTTAAAAAGCAAAATACTACAATTCCTACGATTAATAATACTATCCACAACATAATAAAATCCTCCATATAAATATGCTTATTATACCATAAATTATTTTTTATTGCCAATGGTTTATTAGATTTTTATCCTTTTTTAATTTCTTTAGTTATTTCAAAAAACAATTAATTAACGATTATTTCCTAATAAAAAAATAGAACAGATATCTGTTCTATTAACTAATCATATGAATTAAAATTTGAATTCCTTGTAAAATTACTAAATGTAAAGGATAAAAAATATAAAAGAAATACTTTAATTTTAACTTCCCTCTTTGTTCAGAATATAGTAATAATAATGGTATTGCTAGTAAACAAGCCCATTGAAATACTTCACCAAATATTGTCAACATTACTAAACAAATTGACATAAATAATAGTCTTAAATAATAATTATCTATTACTTTGATTTCTTTAGGAACTTTAATATTTCTAAAATCAACAATACTTGCAAATACTGGTGTTAATATACCCCAGAAACCATAATCTATTTGAACATATAAGTTCAAAAAGTACACTCCAGTTATCGAAAAAGGAATAATGATTAATGGTAATAATACCTTAATATAAATTTTAGTATTGGTATTAAACAATATATGTTTTACAAATTGAAGCAAATATATCAATAATATCGAAATAGAAAAAGTTATTAATATTGACATATATAAACTGTGATTATCAAAAAAATAATATACTACTTGACATACAACTCCTAATAAGAAGATTGTAAGAAAATATCTAAGTTTATTTTTTGTATACTTAGCTCCTTCCGCAATCATTAACGCAAATATCGGAAAAGCGATGCGTCCAATTAATCTTAGTATTAAAAGATCCGGAAAAAACATATATCCAATGTGATCTATTAACATTGATATTGCTGCTATAATCTTTAGTACATTACCACTTAAAATTCTTAATTTACTCATAATTTCACCTTTTATTTTATTGTATCATATTTTAAATATATTTAGATATTAATAGATAAAAATAAAACCTGTTTTTTAAAACAGGTTTTGTTTTTTATTCACTCCATTTAGCAGTTAAGATAATAGAACCAAGTGCTTTATCACCAACTTGCGTTACTTTATTACCTTGTTCATCATACCATCCTAAGAATGTAGATCCACTTGGATCAACCAACTCTGGTAAAACAACTATTGTTCCCACAGCATAGCTTATAGGCAAGATATCTTTCACTCCAGCTTTTGTATATAATGCCATTTCTTTATCATCAGTCCAATATGATGCCGTTTGTTCAAGTAGTTCATACAATCTTATGTAACCAACATATGTTCCGCCCCAAGCAGATTGAGCATTATTTATAGCAGTTACTTGTTCATCGAATGCATTCATCCAAGGCATCCATTGATCATAGTTTTCTGAACATGAAACAAAATAACCTTCTACTATTTGATTTTTTTGTCCTGCTTTATATACTAAAGCTTCGCTATATGCATTTCCTGCTTTCCACTTTGCGAGTGCTTCAGACTTGAAAGTTTCAAATGGCTTAGTACTTTCACTCCAAGCATATAATTCATTCCAGAAAAGAGTAATCATTTCTTCAAGACTTGTACACATAGTCGCATTCAATTTACCTTTTTCATATATATAAATAATTGAATTTGGAATTTCTTCATATAAAGCAGTAATTACTAAATCTTCTTGAACCTTTTTTGCTTCTTTATCCCAACCAATAAATTTATATCCAGGTCTTGTAGGAGCATATGGTGCTGAAACATCTCCACCAATTGATACTAAAGTTTCTTCAATTATTGTTCCATCATAATCTTTAAAAGTAACAGTTACTTTTTCAACTGGAGTTGGTTCTAGATTTAATTTATCCATTAATTGCCAATCACAAGTAACATAATCAACACCTAAATTAATCCATTTTTGAACTACATCATAATCAACATATTGAGTAAATGTATATGTTGAAATCTTAATACCTTCACTTTGATATCTAAAAATCCAAGCATCAGTATTACTATAATTAGCGGTAACATTAATAGATATATCAAAATTATAATCTTTACATCTTTGTAAATATGTTTCACTTTCTAATGAATTAACAAGATATTGACAAGTAACTGTATCATAACCATTATTTCTTGCCCAAATTAAACATTGGTATTGTGACCCTAATAAAATAGTTTGATCTATTAAATCATATTTTTCAACCAAATCCATTAATGCTTGCATTCTACTTTGATCATTTGATGCAATACCTTTTGAGTATTTTAGTTCAAGAACAGGGCGCACATTATATTCTTTACAAATCTCTAAGAATCTTTCCAAAGTACAAAGTTTTGCCGTATATCTATCTTTTGTTACGCTTCCATTTTGAGCAGGAATTCCAGCTTTTCTACTCTTTGTAACTTCATAATCTTTTAAAGTACTCCAAGGAGTTGATGCAAGTGTATAATCTCCAAACGTATCATCATGACATAATACAAATACTCCATCAGAAGTTTGTTTAATATCCACTTCAACACATTGATAATTTAATACTTGAATAGCATAAAGAATGGCTTCTTCAGAATTCATCAATCCATAATAACTTCCAGCATGACCAATAAATTGTACACCATAGTTCCATACAACTTTTACAGTTCTTTCTAGAACACTTTCATTACCTGCTTGATCTTTAGCTTTATATGTCACAGTATATTCTCCATATTTTTTATTATCTAGTTCAGTAACAACTTCAACATTTTTATTAATATTTCCGTCAACATTGTCCACAACATCTAAATCACTAAAAGCATCAAATGTCTTACCCCAATTTAATTCATAAACATCTTGATAATTATCTTTTTTCTTAAATACTGGGGCTTCTTTATCAGAACTTGGTACTAAACTTTCTTCTTCAGTATATTCATATCCACATTGACATTTAAAAACATAATATATTATAGTACCATCTTCTGATACATTAGATGATACATCAAATTCGTGTTCTTCTTCAACATTTCCACAAATATCACAATCAATCCAGTGATGTGTTTCATTGTATGCATATTTATTATCACAAATATGTTCATCATCATTTACAACTATTATTTCAATTTGACTTTCATAAGTTTTTTCTTTATATACACAAGATAAAGTAATAGTTGCTTTCCCTTCACTAATTCCTAAAACTTTACCCTCTTCATCAACACTAGCAATTTGCTTATTAGAACTTTCAAAACTGACATTTCCAGAAATTATATTTAAAGTATATACTATTTGATATTCTTCACCTATTTTAATTTCTTTTTCTTTATCAACCTTTATTTCTGCTTTTTGGTTTAGTGATGGTCCATTAGTTCCATTTCCACCACCCATTTCACAACCTGAAAAAACAAAAATGAACATTATTATAACTAATAATCTTAATATTCTTTTCATCTTGAAAACTCCTTTTATTTGTTTAATTAATTATATCATAAGTATTTTTTAATTACAAGAAAAAATTAAGAACTAGATATTTAAATACCTAGTTCTTGTTTTAAAATATCAGGACAATCTGTAGTTATTATATCAGCACCATTTTCAATTAAAATACGCATATCTTCCACATCATCAATTGTCCAATAAGCAACGGTTTGATTTCTTTGATGTGCTTTTTTAATAAAATTAGCAGTACCAAGATTAATTGTTAATGGTCCTATCTCTCTTCTAATCTTTGTTTGTATTGAAGAATAGTTTGCTTTAAATAACACATTTAAACCTAGTTTTTGAACAACAATTTCTGGTATGATTTTATAACCCAATGCACCTATATATTGTTCAGGATATTTCTTTGAAATATAATTAATTACTGAATCTGTAAATGAAATAATCATTGATTCTTCTTTCCAACTATTATATTTCCCATTTAGTAATTTCATTATTTCATCAGCAGCGAAGTTTGCGAGTTCTTTAACATCTTTTATTTCAATTAATACTTTAATTTCTTCATCTTGATATTTTTCTAAAAACTCATCTAAAAGCATAATTGTTAATCCTAAAGAATTAGCTTCTTCTATAGTAATATCTTTATATGGTCTTAATCCATCTCTTGTTTCAAAATTATATCCAAAATTATAATTTAATAATTCTTCATAAGTTAAATCTCTTACAAATACTTCTTCTTCATCTTCATCTAAAGCTGTATCATTTATTGTATCATCATGAATTATTACCAATTTATTATCTTTTGTAACTCTAACATCTATTTCAATAATATCGGCTAAATCATTATTAACAATATAATCAAAAGCCATTTCAGTATTTTCTGGATTAAGTTCTGATCCACCTCTATGAGCGCTAATTAAAGGTCTATTTAAACTATTACGATACTCTAACCATTTATTTTGTTTTACACTCTTTAATGGTGGTAATAAACTAATAAATATCCATAATAAAATAACTGAACCAATTACTATTAAAAATATTTTTAATCCCTTACGCAATTTAATCAACCTCTTTCTTTTATAAACTTTTTATTTCAATTAAATTTACTTACTTCATTAATAAATCTAAAAATTGATAATCAGCTTCCACAAAATCTAATTCTTTTAATCGTTCTTTGTTGCACCATTTAAAATCAATATGTTCTAAATTCTTTGGAGTCCATTCTATTACCTCACATGAATAAACATTTAAAGTAACAAAATAATTTTCATATTCATGCTTAACTACAGTAATTAATTCATTTACTTTAACTAAACAACCTAATTCTTCCTTTATTTCTCTAACTAATGCTTGTTCGTGGGTTTCTCCTTTTTCGATTTTACCACCGGGAAATTCCCATTTGTATGCACAATCTTTCTTTGGACCTCTTTGACAACAAAAAATTTTATTATCTGTTTTTATAATACCTGCAACAACATTATATCTTTTTTTCCAATCTTTCTTTAAAATATCTAAAGCCTTATCTAGTATTTCATTATTCCCTTTTAATAAACTACTATATCTAAAAAAGATTACACCCTTAATATTATCAAAATTACAATTAAAAGCTATTTGATTATGAATTTCATTTTTATCTTGCCACGTATCACCATATTTTGTATTGGTTTCTCCTAAATGATAAATTGCTTGTCCCATATATAATTTTGTATTAGTTTCTTTACAAATGTTAGACCACCACCAACAAATATCGTGATAACTTGCATCTGTTCTAGAAAATGAAAAATAATCTTGAGGAACAACATAATCAATCCAACCTTCTTTCATCCACTTATAGATATCACTATATTGTCCATCATAACACTGAAAACTTCCTTTTGAATTATATGAACCTTTCTCCCATCCTGTTTCTAAAATACTAGAATGTGTTCTGTATATTGGAAACGGACTAATTCCAAACTCTACTTTCTTACCTGTACATATATATATTTCTTTTAAAGTTTGATGAATTCTTTCAATTAAAGTATCTACATTACTTATTCGCCATTCTTTCATTGTTTGGTTTTCATTTATACGATATTTTAAGTAGTCTTCTAATTCATCTTCTTCAGATACAGGATCATATGGATAAAAGAAATCATCCATATGAATCGCTTCAATATCATAATTTTCAACTATTTCTTTTACTGTTTCAATTAGAAAGTCTACAACTTCTTTGTGACCAGGTCTTAATATAATTTTACTAGCACCATCAAGTATCGTATGCTCCCTATGAACTTTTGCGAAATTATTATCTGCTAAAGTATCTAAATACTCATCTTTTGTTAATCCTATTTCATTTAGTTTTTCTTTACTTACACGGTAAGGATTTAACCATGCGTGAACTTTAATATTTCTCTTCTTTGCTTCCCTAATGAAAAAGTCAAAAACATCAAAACCTGGATCTTTTCCCTCGATTCCTGTTATATATTTACTCCATGGATTTAACTTTGAAGGATAAAATGCATCATTACATGGTCTTATATGAAAGATTGCGGTATTCATATTATAACTTTGCATATTTTCTAATATACTAATTAAATAATTTTGATATTCCTTAATATCTTGACAAATTGGTATATCCATATTACTTACACTTGCAATCCAACAACCTCTAATATCTTCATCTTTATATATATATTCTGGAATATTAATTTCTTCATTATTATGTTTATAAGTAATTATTTTATTTTGATTATTATATAGTTTCATAAATCACCTTTTAACTATTTTTATTATACCAAATATTATTCTTTTTTTCAAACATATAAAAAATACCCTCAATGATGAGGGTATTATTAAATTCTTTTTTTCCAAGTTCTTCTACTAAATAAAATTAAAATTGGAAATATTTCTAAACGACCAGTAATCATTTCAAATGTTAAGACTAATTTAGAAAACCATGAAAATTCAGAAAATGATCCATATGGACCTATTATAGAACTATAACCAGGACCAACATTGTTTAAACATGTAAGAGAAGCAGTAAAGTTTGTTGTAAAATCAAACCCGTCTATTGATATTAATAAAGTACATACTAATAATATTATTATATATAGAGTAAAATAACTTTCAACGCTACGTACAGCTTCATTATTCAATGACTTTCCATCAATTTTAATTGTCTCTACTCTTCTTGGACTGATCATATTTCTAATTTTTTGAACCATTGATTTTGATAAAATATTAAGTCGTGCTACCTTCAAACCACCAGCGGTAGATCCAGCACAAGCCCCTATAAGAGTTAATAATATTAATATCATTATTGATGTTGAAGGCCAAGTGATATAATTAACTGTGGTATATCCTGTAGTAGATATAATTGATGCCACTTGGAAATATGCATGTCTAAATGATTCTTCAAACGTATATTGGAAGACAGTATCTTTAAAAGTAGTATAGACATTTAAAGTTATTATTAAAACACTAACAAATACAATTATTAAATAAGAACGTAATTCTTCATTTTTAAATACTTCTTTAAAATTACCAATTAATATTAAATAAAATATTGAGAAATTTATCGCAAATATTAACATAAAAGTAGCAATAATATACTGAGTAGAACTTGCGAAAGTTTCTAAACTACCAGAATCAATTCCAAACCCACCAGTACCTGCTGTACCGAACGAATAAATCATACTTCTAAATAAGTCCATTTTTTTATCTGGTCCAAGCCATAAAATCAAAATTAATGTAATAGTTAAAACTAAATAAATTAAATAAAGAATTCTTGAAGTAGCACGCATCTTAGAAACTAACTTCCCAACTTGTGGGCCTGGAGATTCAGCTCTTAAAATATGCATTGCTGAACCATCTTTACTTTCGGGAATAATGGCAAGAATAAATACTAATACACCCATGCCCCCAATCCAGTGAGCAAAACTCCGCCAAAACATAATACTATGATCTAGATTATCAAAACTCGTTAAAATACTAGATCCTGTTGTTGTAAAACCAGATGCCATTTCAAATAGTGCATCAAAAAAATTTGGGATATTTTTTGAAATAATATAAGGTATGCAACCAAATAAAGCAAGAATAATCCAAGAAAGCCCTACTATTACAAAACCTTCACGTGCAAGAATACGATTACTTTCAGCCTTTTTTATATTTAATATTCTACCTATAATAAATAAAGCCACCATAGGAACTAAGAATGCTATATAGTTAATTAAATCTTCTTTATATATAATACACACAATTACTGGCAAAATCATTAAAGCAGCAATTAGCGTCATAATTTTACCCAATATATTAGTTACAATACGATAGTTCATATACTACACCAAAATATCATCTAAATCATCTAAATATTGTCCAGCAGTAACAACGATTACTCTGTCATCAGCTTGAATCATATCAGCACCATTAGGAATAATCGATTCACCATTTCGAATAATTCCGGCTATTAAAACTTTATCTTTTAGTTTGATATCTTTTAATTGTTTATTTAAAAGTTTACTCTTTGGTTTTGCAATAAATTCTAAAGCTTCAACTTTATTATTTACTAATTTATAAAGCGTAAGAATATTACTTCCTCTTGAATTATTTTTAGCACGAATATAACTTACTATTTTTGACGCAATAATATCTTTAGGAGATACAATAGTAGCCATATCAATAGATTCCATTAGACCAACAAAAGACTCTTTATTAACTTTAGCAATAATCTTTTTAACATTTTGTTTAAATGCATACATTGATATAATTATATTTTCTTCATCATTTCCAGTCAAAGAAATTACTACATCACTATCGTTTAAACCTTCTTCGCTTAAAACATCATGGCTTGTACCATCACCATTAATAATAGTAGCATTAGGTAATAATTCACTAAGTTCGACACAACGTTCATAATTTTTTTCAATGATTTTAACTTCATATTTATTTTTCAATAATTCATTCCCTAAATAACTAGTAATTTTTCCTCCACCAATTATTAAGACAGATTTCATTTTAGTTTCTATTAATCCTAGTTTATTTAAGAATTGTTTAATATTAGCTCGTTTTGCAGTAATATGAATTTTATCTTTTGCCTTAAAAGTAAATGTTCCATTAGGAATATATACTTCCTCTCCTCTTTGCACAGCACAAACTAAAACACTTACTTGATATTTTTGGTGAATATCAATAAGAGTTTTTCCAATTAGAGGACTATTTTCAGGTATATATAATTCAATTAAATCAACTTGACCTTCTGCAAAGTTATCAACTCTAATAGCTTCTGGAAAGTTAACAACTTTTAATATTTCATTAGCTGTTTCTTTTTCAGGATTAATCGTCATTGTAATATCAAAGTCTTCTTTAATCATTTTGATTTGTTTATTATATTCATAATTACGAATTCTAGCAATAGTTGATTTAGCACCTAGTTTTTTAGCAATAATACAAGCTAGCATATTTGTTTCATCACTTGCTGTAACTGCTATAACTACATGAGCATGGGCAGCACCAGCTTCTTTCAAAATATCATAACTAGCACCATTTCCACAAATACCCATAACATCAAACTTATTTACAATATCTTCAACTACGTTTGGATTGTTATCTACTACTACTACTTGATGTCCTTCTTTACTAACATTTTCTATAATAGCATTTCCTACTTTTCCATCACCAATTACGATAATTCTCATAAGCAACTCCATTTAACGTTATTTTTATCATATATTATTTTACCATTTTATAACATAATAGTCAATAAGATAAAACATTTATCGTTATTTAAATTGTTTTATCTTATTTTTGATTTAAATACACAACTAGAGATTAATAAAGTAACTAAACAAGCAATATTAATACTAACTACTTGTGTCATTACTACGAAATGTTTCATTTTAAGCATTTACACTACTAAATGTTTCACGATGCAACTTTTAGTAGTAATATAAAAATTACTAACACCACAAAAGATTCTCAGTCTAAAATTTCTTTACAGTATGATTTTAACTCAGGAATACTTTCATTTGCTGTATTCCAAACAATTTCTAAATTGATAGTATCATATCCATGTACTATTCTATTCCTCATCCCTATGATTTGTTTCCATGGTATTTTATTATATTCTTTTATAAATTCAATAGATAAACCATTAGCTAGTTCACCGATTTGAAATAAATTAAAACATACAACTTCTTTAATATCATCATTTAAAGAAAAATCAGTTACACTAATATTTGATACTTTTTCAATAACTCGATTACATCTTTTAATAATTTATAATAATATACCTTTATCTTTAATCCCTAACATAACTTAATCATATCCTCCATTATTTGCTTTTTAAAATATTCATCAATATAAGATGAATCAAATATAATATCTACTTTTTTGTTTAAAGCTTCTTCTAATTCATCTTCAAGTAAACCTTGATCTATAAAAGTTTTAATATTACCTTTATTACAATAAATATCAATATCACTTGCTTCTTTAGCTTCACCTCTTGCGTATGATCCGAAAAGATAAATATCATTTATTCCATATTTATGAAGAATTGGTTTAATGATATTCTTTATTTCTTTAATTGTATAAATAGAATTATTTATATCGGTATTAATTAAAGATACAATATAACTATTTCTATTTTCAATATTATCTAAGTGATTAATAATATTAACATCTGTTTTTTTAACTCTAAATTGATACATTTTGTAATTATTCTTATTAAAGTTTGAAATATATTCAGTTTGATTAAAAGACATTATATCACCTCTCCTATACATATGATATCATATGTAAATTAATTTGTCAAGTAGTTGGTATATTAATATTATATGTACAAATTATATATTTTATAATAAATGACC
>JAFQRV010000034.1 GCA_017409905.1 Bacilli bacterium | reverse complement strand
TGGAAGACAAACACAAAATCACTTAGAAGATTGTTATCCAATAGATGGTGAATGTCATATGTATACATGTACAATATGTAATATAGCATATGAAATGCCACATTATGTAAATGGTATGGGTGAGGCAATATATTATGATGAGACATATTATACAATGTGGTGTCATTATTGTGGATATACTGAATTAAAAGAACACGAAGAAGATGATTGTCCTTGTGGATGTAATTAAAAAATAAGAAGTAGATTAATTCTACTTCTTTTTATTATCAATATAATATATTGGTGATTGAAATGAAAAAAGTAATAATTATAGTAATAAGTATTCTTTTAGTATTTTTAATGTTTATAAAAGTTGTGGATACTTACTATAGTGAAACTACAAGAAAATATATATATAATGAAACTAAAAACTTAGTATCAAATAATATTAATAGTTTAATCAGTAAAAGTATTAGTCCTTATTTAGAAGAAGAGTTAGTATATATTAATTATCAAGATAAAGTAGTAAGTAATGTTATAATTAATACTCCACTATATAATAAAATCTTGAAGAATATACATAATGAACTAAATAAAATTTTTGATAATAATATTAATAATTATTTTAATGATTTAAATATTCCTATTGGTTCTTTAATTAGTAAGAATTTATTTGCGGGAAGAGGAATGAATATTAAGATACCAGTTATTCCAATAGGAAGTTACAGCGCAGATTTAAAAACCAAATCAAAATCAATTGGTATTAATACGAGTGTTATTGAAGTTGTTGTTGAAGTAATATTTAATATAGAAACAATTGTTCCATTAAATAAACAAACAAATACGATTCAAAATGAATTCTTATTATCATCAATTGTAATTCAAGGAGAAGTACCTAACTACTATTATGCATCAGATAGTAATGAAAGCTTTCCGTATGTTCCAAGTTAAGATATGCCAAATTGTTGAAAAATAATAAGTAGTATGATATAATAATAAAACGAAGAAGGTATTAAATTATGGAAACAGTAAATCAAATTAAATTAGTTATTAATCGAATTCGTCCATTCTTACAAGCTGATGGTGGCGATGTAGAATTTATTAAATTTGAAGAAGGGATTGTTTACGTTAAACTACATGGTGCATGTGTTGGTTGTACAAGTGTAGATATTACTTTAAAAGATGGAATTGAAGCTTTATTATTAGAAGAAGTTCCAGGAGTAATAGGCGTTGAACGAGTTGAAGAATAGTATGAAAATCGGTGATATAGTTTATGGGAAAGTAACTAATATCTTAGGATATGGTGCTTTCGTTGTAGTAGATGATTATGATGGATTAATTCATATTTCTGAATTTTCAGATCATTTTGTAAGAGATATTAAAGATTTTGTTAATATTGGTGATGAAGTTAAATTAAAAATCATTGAAATTGATGAAGCTAATAAACGTCTAAAACTAAGTTATAAACAAATTCATAAGTCTCGTGGTGTACGTTGTCAAGTACCTACTTATACAATTGGATTTGAAACAATTAAAGAACAACTTCCTACTTGGATTGAGGAGGCAAAGGAGCATGAAAACAATTAAATATTTATTACTAGTTTTTTTATTAGTAATATTAGTTGGTTGTAAAGATAAAGTATTTATGGAACAATATCCACAATTAACAGACAAAAAACATATATATGAAGTAATAGATGCTACAAAGGTATTAGATTTAATTGAACAAAAAGAAACTGCATTAATTATTTTTGGTTTTAAAGAATGCCCTTGGTGTCAAGCTATTGTCCCTTACGCTAATGAAGTCGGAAAAGAAATGGGACTAAAAACAATATATTATTGTGATATTAAAGATATGAGAGATAATAGTGAATCAGTTGATCATGAAAAATATTTAAGAATAAAAGAATATTTTATTGAAGCAATTGATATTGAAAAAGATCGTCTAAATGCCCCTACAACAATTGCTTTAAAAGATGGTAAAATGGTAGGATATCATTTAGATACAGTATCTAGTCATTTAATGGAAGATAATATTCTTCCTCCATTAAATACTACTCAAGAAGAAGAATTAAGAATAATTCTTCAAGATTTAATTAAAAAAATTAAATAATAAATAATAAAACTAAAGCGTTAAAAATAAAATACACTAGGTGATGTAATTGTTTAAATTAACAAGATTATGTGTATATTTGTTTTTAGCGTTTATTACTTTAACATTGTTGTTTATTCCAAATATTTTATCTTACGCAAATTCAGAAGTTATATATATTGATCCAGGCCATGGTGGCTATGATGGAGGTTGTGTAGGTAGCAAGATTGTTGAAAAAGATTTAACTTTAACAATTTCTTTAAAACTTAAAAACTATTTAGAATCAATTGGATATAAAGTTAAATTAACAAGAACTAAAGATATAGCATTAGATCAGATAAAAGCAAAAGATATGAAAAAAAGAGTATCACTAATTAATAATAGTAATACTTTATTATATATATCTATACATGCAAATTATTTTCCATCAAGTAATGTATTTGGTGGACAAGTATTTTATAAAGATGATCCTTTAAATGAATTATTATCTAGAAGTATTCAAAAGTATTTTAATGATACAGGTATTGGTAATAAAAGAAATGCAAAAACAATTACTGATAAGTATTTAACAGATAATATATATACAAATGGTTGCATAGTTGAAGTTGGATTTTTAAGTAATAATCTTGAAGAAAAGAAATTACAAGATGATAACTATCAGTCTTTAATTGCTTATGCAATCTATTTAGGTATTTTAAATTATTTGGATTCAATCTAAGAGGTAAATTATGAAACAATTGAAAATAAAAATTGATACACCAGAAAAAATGATTGAACTAGGTTATCATATTGGTACAATTGCTTATCCTAATATGTTACTTGCGATGAATGGAGATTTAGGTGCAGGTAAAACGACTCTTACTAAAGGAATAGGAAAAGCTTTAAATATTAAAAGAGTTATTAATAGTCCTACTTTTACGATTATGAAAGTATATGAAGGGTCTTTAAATTTATATCATTTAGATGTTTATCGCATAAGTGATGTTAATCAAGATTTTGAACTAGAAGAATACTTTTATTTAGGTGGCGTAAGTGTTGTAGAATGGGCAGATAATGTTAAGTCTTTAATTCCTGAAGATGCCATTAAATTGTCATTTGATATATTAGAAGATGGAACAAGAGATGTAACAATTGAAGCAAATTGTACTTTTATTAATAAGATTAAAGATATATATGGTGAATAGTATGAAACAATTATTTTTAGATACATCTAATCAATATTTATATATATCAATTATTGAAAATAATCATATTTTATTTGAACATCTTCAAGTAGGTAATAATAATCATTCAGAGACTTTAATTAGTGTTCTTGAAGAGTGTTTAAATAAACATAATATAAGTGTTGATGAGATAAAAGAAATATATGTAGGTAAAGGTCCAGGATCATATACTGGAGTAAGAGTTGCATGTACTGTCGCAAAAGTATTAGCGTATTCTAAAAACATCAAATTAAAGAGTTTTTCTTCACTTGACTTATTATTAACAACTAATTTTAAAAAAGGTAAAATTGTTGTTAAAATGGACGCTAGACGTGGTTTTAGTTATGCAAAAGTATTTGAAATAAGTGATGAGATAAAAGTAGTAATGGAAGAGGCATTTATTGAAACAAGCATCTTAAATGAGATGTTTCCTGATGCATTAGAAATAACTAATCAAGTAAGTAGTTATAATCCATTACTAATATTAGAAAAACATTTATATCAAGATATAGAAGATATTCATAACTTTGTACCTACTTATTTAAGAAGTGGTGTATAATGATTAAAATAGAAAAATTAAAAAAAGAAGATATTCAGTTTGTTGTAGATATTGAAGAAAGACATTTAGAAGAAACATTAGGTTATGAAATGTTACAAGCTGAACTTCATAATAAATATGCTTATTTTTATGTAGCCAAAGATAGTGAATTAGTAATTGGTTATATTGGTGCATGGATAATAGAAGGCGTTACAGATATGATTAATTTTGTAGTTGATAAAAAATATCAACATCAAGGTATCGGACAATTACTAATGAAACAAATTATTGAGGATTCAATAAGTAATAATAGTAAAGAAATATTATTAGAAGTTCGTGAACAAAATATCCAAGCTATTAAATTCTATACTCTTCAAGGTTTTAAACAAATAACTGTTCGTAAAGAATATTATAAGAATGGAGATAATGCTTTAATTCTTAGAAAGGAATTATCATGAAAATTTTAGCAATTGAATCAAGTTGTGATGAAACAAGTATTGCGGTTGTAGAAGATGGTAAAAAAGTACTAAGTAATGTAACATATACCCAAATCGAAATTCACAAACTATATGGTGGTGTTGTTCCAGAAGTGGCATCACGTCATCATATTGAAAAGATTACTTATGTTTTAGATGCTGCATTAAAAGAAGCTAAACTTACAATGAATGATATCGATAGAATTGCGGTAACAAGCACACCAGGACTTGTTGGTTCACTAATGGTTGGAATAAACTGTGCTAAAACTTTAGCATTTGCGTTTAATAAACCAATTACATTTGTTAATCATATTCATGGTCATATTTATGCTAACTACTTAACTAGTGATTTTAAATTTCCATTAATTGCGTTAGTTGTATCAGGTGGACATACTGAACTTGTTTTAATGAAAGATCATTTTGACTTTGAAATATTGGGTGAAACTTTAGATGATGCTGTAGGTGAAGCCTATGATAAGATTGCAAGAGTAGTAAATGTAGGATATCCTGGTGGACCAATTATTGATAAAATGGCCGCAAATGGAAATCCTGTTTATAAACTACCACATATTAAACTTGCAAAAGACTCTTATGACTTTAGTTTCTCTGGTTTAAAATCAGCTGTAATTAATTTACATAATAAAGCACTTGCTAATAATACAGAACTTAATGCTTTTGATTTAGCGGCTTCTTTCCAAGAAGCAGTTGTTGATGTACTTTGTTCAAAAACTAAAATGGCTGCAGTTAACTATAATGCAAAACAAATAATTGTTGCTGGTGGTGTAGCTGCAAATAAAGGGCTAAGAAAAGAATTAACAAAAATGGTAGAATCATTAAATGATGTAATCTTAACTTTCCCACCATTTGAATATTGTACAGATAATGCAGCAATGATTGGTGTTGCGGCATATTTTCAAGAACTTAAAAAATAAAGATTATACTTTAATTGTATAATCTTTTTTATTATGATAAAATATTTTTAAGAGGTGCATTATGAAAAAGATATTTGTAGTTGGTTTAGTTGGTGAATCAGTATTTATGAATTGTGACCATTTTCATCAAGATGGAGAAACAATTAGTGTAGAAAATATATATGATGAAATAGGCGGAAAAGGATTCAATCAAGCCCTTACTATTCATAAACTTGGTGGAGATGTTACTTTTTTATCGGCTATTGGAAATGATATTTATAAACAAAAAATAATTAATGATACTACTAATTTAGGTTTAAAACATATATATGTTGAAAAAAGCGATAGATGTGCTTATGCAACTATTCTAACTAATAAGCTAGGTGATAATCGAGTAAGTGTTTATCAAGGGTGTAAGTTAGAAGATAGTGATTTACCATTAATTTTTAGTCAGATTGATGAAAGTGATATTGTATTACTTCAACTAGAAATTCCTCTTATTTTAATAAAAGAAATTATTAAATACGCGAAGTCAAAAAATAAACAAATAATATTAAATCCAGCACCTTGTAATAAATGGATAGAAGAATTTAAATTATGTGATTTAATTATTCCAAACGAAATAGAAGCAAATATTTTATTCGGAAATAATTACGTGGAAAAAATTAAAGAACTTAACTTAAATGTTATAGTAACACTAGGTTCTAAAGGTTGTATACATATTAACAACCATCAAGAAAAATCTTATGATAGCATAAAAACTAATGTAATTGATACAACTGGTGCAGGTGATGTATTTTGTGGAAGTATTGCATATTATTTAAGTAAAAATTATTGTCTTGATGATGCAATAATTAACGCAAATATAAATGCGAGTAAGTCAATAAAATATCATTATGTAATACCTGGAATAATGAGGCTTTAAAAACATTAGAGTATTTACTTGAAAAGAAAGTATTAATGTGATATAATAAGTTGATTTAAAAATGGCGACAGCCCAAAATAAGGAGAAGAAAATGATTTACAAAACAATAAAAGATTATTTAGAAGCTTCTAAAGATTTTTTAGAAAATGAAAAACAATTCCATTTAGGTGTTATTCCTACAGAACAATCTAACCCTATTACTAGAAACTTAAGCGCAATTATCGCAAAAGATACTGCAGAGGGTGTTAAAACTATTTTTGCTGCGGACGTAAATGTTGAACCAGTTGCAAGAACTGCATTCCATACTCCAGAATTTGCAGCATTCATTGATGATATCAAACGTTGTATGGATGAAAAGAGAAAAGTTGTTTTCTCAAGTGTTGGTGCATCAGGAAGAATGGCAGTTCAAATGGAAGGTGCTTGGAGATGTTTCTGGCAAGGACTAGTTGATAAACTTCCTAACCATCGTTATGAATTTTTACAACTTGGTGATGTAGTTACAAGCTTTATCACAGGTGGTGACCGTGCAGTAGTACGTTCAGTTGAAAATTTTGAAGACTATATGACTTTTGGTGCAAAACAAGTTGACGAAGCTGAAATGACTAAAGGTGATGTACTTGTTGCTTTATCTGAATGTGGATTATCTGCAAGTATCAATGGATCAGCTGTAAGAGGTTATGAACTTGGTCTTAGAACTTATTACTTACACTGTAATCCAGAAGATATCTTAAGAAATCATTTAGACCGTGCTCGTGCTGTTTTTGAATGTGTTGATGAATACAACGAAAACATTAAAAATGGTGTTCCAACAGATAAATATATCGTTAAAATTCCTCTAGTAGTTGGTAACATGGCAGTTTCAGGTTCAACTCGTATGCAAACTACAACTGTTGAATTACTTGCTGCAGGTGCTGCACTTGAAATAGCTGCAAACCGTTGGTTAAAAGAAAACTTAACTGAACAAGAATTATCAGTTATTGGTGGGGAATTCTTAACATTAGATCAATATGCTGATGCATTTGTTTCATTAAATAAACAATTAATGGAAGGCGAAGCTTTAAAAGGTATTGCTAAAGCTGTAGACTTTGAAGTTGATACATATAATAAAAAAGGTTTAGTAACTTATGCTACTCATGAATACTTACTTGATATCATGACAGATACTACTGAACGTCAACCTACATTTACACTTCCACCATTTAGAAAATTCAATGATACTGAACATGAAGTTTCATGGGCTTATACTAAAGATCCACTATATCCTAATGAAGTTGCATGGCAACAATTAATGAGAAGAGACATTAAAGGTCTTGAATGGACTCCAGATGATTATCGCGCAATGGGTGCTACTCAAGACATCATTAATAATCCTCCAAAAGTAAGTGGTTCTGAACTTCTTGAATACTGCATTGGTAATGAAGATGATCAATCAAGATATTCACGTGACAATGCATATTTAGTATTAATTGATATTAATGGTTCTGCTACTAAAGAAGCAATCGCTTGGTACAAAAAAGAAGTAGTTAAATTCACAGGTGGAAAAGTAATTAGATTTGGTCAAATTCCATCAGATGTTATCCAAGAAGATGAAATCAGAGTTCCAGTAGAACTTCCAAGAACTTGTACAGATATCTTATATCACTTATTAATCAAAGTTGCATTTAATGCTTTATCTACAGGTACAATGGCTAAGATGGGTAGAGTATTTGGTAACTGGATGGTACAAGTATTACCAACTAATAAGAAATTAATTGACAGATCTACAAGAATCATCGCATCTTTAGCTCAAATTCCTTATGAACAAGCTAACCAAGAATTCTTCAAATCTTATTATAATAGAAAACCTGAAGATGAATATAAAGAATCATATGTTGTTGAAACTTTAAAACGTTTAGGTTTTGATCCAACTAAAGATATTGAATAATTAATAAAATGGTCACAAGGTAACTTGTGACTTTTTTCTTTAAAAGTGAGGTAAAAATATGTTAGAATCTTTAAAATATTTTTTTGGTCAAGGTAGTGAAATAGAATTTAGACTATTTACTCTTGCTCATATATTACCAGTAATAGTTGCAATTGTTGTAATATTATTAATATATAAATTTAGAAATCAAATAGCTTCTTTTAAATATGAAAAAGCAGTACGCATGACTTTTGGATTTATTTTAATTATAACTGAAATGTCATATTACTGGAGAATTGCATCTGTTACATCATTAGAAAGAGGACCTTTAACAGAATTACCTATTTCTATCTGTGGATGGGTATTAATATTAAGTAGTTTTTTAGTAAATACAAAAAGTCAAACTTTATATGATATAGTATATTTCTGGTTATTTTCTGGAACATTATTTGCAGTTATTACACCAACCGCAATCTCTTATACAGGACCTACTAGATTTAGATATTACCAATTTTGGATGGCTCATACTTTTGGATATGTCGCATTAATGTATATGACATTTGTTCATAAAATGAGACCAACATGGAAGTCTATGGCAAAATCTGGTATTGCATTGTTTATCTTAGCAATGATCGCAACTTTCGCAAATAACGTTTTAGGTGCTGGTGCTAACTATCTATATATGGCAACTGTTGAAGATACAGCATCTTTACTAAATATCTTACCTAAGAATTATTGGTTAAAAATGTTAGTAATGGGAGTAGCTGTTGGTACATTATTTGTATTATCATATTTACCATGGCTTATTAAAGATAAAAAAGCAAAGAAAGAAGAAATTGAAAAAAATATAGCTGCAAGTTAATCTTGTAGCTTTTATTTTTTATTCATAAACTAATATTTCTAAAAAATATAATGTAATATAAAAAATTATCTTATAGTTGAAAAATATCATAACTTATGCTATAATAATTTAATAAGGGGGGAATAAAAAATGGTATTCATACAATTAAAAGAAATGGGGATTATATTTGAATAATAATATATTGTATGATGAACAAGCAATAGATTTAATATATCAAGGAATTGATAAAGTCAAAAAGACTATTGTTAAAACATTAGGACCAAATGGTAAAAATGTCTTAATTGGAAAAAAATACAATAATTTAATAATTAATGATGGATACACAATTATTAATAATATAACATCAGATAATTATTATGAAAGAATTGGTATTAATATTTGTAAAAGTATTGTAAGAAGAATTAATGATAATGTTGGAGATGGAACAACATCTTCAATAATTATTTTTAGTGAGATTTTAAAAAAAGGAATTGAAAAAATTAAAGAAAATATTAGTGTTGTAAGTATTATTGAATATTTAAATAATAGTTTAGAAATCTTACTTAATGAAATTGATAAGTATTCTAAGAGTATTACAATAAATAATATTGAACAAGTATTAATCACATCAACAAAAGAACAAAATATTATTAATAATGTTAAAAATGCTTATGGATTAGTAAAAGAAGAGGGAATAATTCTTTTAAAAGAAACAAATGGAATAGATTATATAGAACAAAATAATGGTTATTTTATATTATTAAAATCCAAATATAACAAAATAATATTAAACGATTATCAAGTATTATTACTAAATGATTATATTGATAGTATTAGTTGTTTTAATAAAGTTTTAAAAGAGGATAAAAAAATCATCTTTTTAGTAAAAGATGCTTCAAATGAAGTTATTAATTTCTTTAAACTTTATAATGAAAAAAATGGTTCAGCAAGAATATTTATTATTAATCAATCAATTAGTGAAATAAATAGTATTTTTGAAGACTTAAGTTATTTATTAAATATTAAAGTTTGTTATAAAGAGTTGATTGATACTAATTATTTAAGTGATAAAGTTAAACTAATACTTGATAAAGATAAATTAGTATTTAACTTAACTAGTTCTATTTTGATTGATAAATTAAAAGATGAGTTAAAAGAAACAACTAGTCTTGTTAAAAGAAAACAAATTAAAAACCGTCTTGCGAAACTAACAAATGGTTTTGTTTCAATTTATGTTGGTGGTAACACTTTAGAAGAACAACAATATAAATTATTAAAATATGAAGATACAATTAAAACTGGTTATAATGCATTAACAGATGGTATTGTAATTGGTGGTGGATATATATATTATAAGTTAGCTAATAAGTTAGATAATATATATATTAATATTTTAAAAGAAGCTCTAATGATGCCAATTATTCAACTATTAAAAAACAATAATGAAGATGTTGAAAAGATCTTAAATCAGTTAAATGAATATAATTGGTATGATCCAATAAAAAAAGAAGTTGTTAATATTAATCAGTTTAATATATATGATGCAACCAAAACAATTAAAGAAATATTAAAAGTTAGTATTAGTAATGTGGTAATGTTATTAAATACAACTGCAGTAATAATTAATCAAGAAGAAAGTGATTATTCAATCGATAATCTATTATAGGAGGTAAGTTATGAATAAAGATGAATTAGCTAAAATGTTAACAGAACAAAATGAAGCTATTGAGAAAATTAAAGAACAGCCTACTCATAACGATTTAAAAGAATTTTACTTAAGTAAATATCAGGAAATGTATCAGGAAATCTTAACTAATAGAGTTAATGAAATTGATGAAGAAATGAAAAAGATTGATTTAGAAATTGAAAAACTAAATGAATCTGTATCAAGAATTGATGATACACTTCAGGCTAATGAAATCACTAAACAGAAAATTAGTGATGTTGAAGCACGTATTTATGAATGTTACGGTAAAATGGAAGAACAAAGATTTACTAGCGAAACAGTTTGTTATAAAATTCAAAATGAAACTGTAGAGTTATGTAAAGAACATTTAATGCTAGTTCAGCCTTGGTTTAATACTTTAAAACAATACTATGATGGATTAATAACTAATGGTGAATTAATTGAAGCAATTAATCATTTAACTAAATTAATGCATAGTAAATGTTATGACTTATCGGTTAAGATTAAACAAAATGAATTAGAAAACAGAAGACTAGAAGATAAACTAAACGATAAGGTTGCAGAAATTAGAAAACAGTTAGATAGTTTATTAAAAGAAAAAGAAAGATATGAAAATTATATTTTAGATATTTCTGTTGAACATCAAGAAAGTGTTAAACATGATTTAGAATTACGACTTGAACATAAACAGAATTATTTAAAAGAAATAAAAGATATATATAGTACTACTTCAACTAAGCAGTTAAAAGAGTTTACTGAGCTTTATAGTAAAAATTATTTAGTTAGTAAACCAGCATCTGAACAAGTAGAAGAGTATGATGCTTTATTTATTAAATTTAAATCTCGTTTATTATGTTTAGATACAAAAACTAATTTAGAATATCAGCGTAATAAACGTTTAAAAGATTTAAAAGAAGAAAAGAAAAGATTAGATGTGATTAAAGAACAAAAAGAACATCTTGATGTGAAAATAAAAAGATATCAAGAAGCATATTTAATAATTCAAACAACAATCAAAGAATTAGATAATCATGTTTTAGATATTAAGGATAATATTGCGGGATTTAAACATCAACAATTTATTCGTTTCGATGATCAGTTTAGAAAAGAACTAAAAGATGGAATGAATGCTATCAAACAACAACAAAAGGTTTTAGAAGGTTTAAAAGAAGACAGAACATTTATGTTATTTGAACCAGAAGTTGAAAAAATAAGAAATATTGATAATCAAATTCATCAAGAAGAATTAACTTTAAATCAGTTAATTAATAAATATGATGGAATTAAAAAAGATTATGAAGAATTCTTAAGTCAAAATGATAATGGTAAAATTAAAGAATTACTTGATGAAGGTCAGTATTTCGAAGAAAAGATTCCTCAGTTAAAAGAAATGATGCTAAAATTAGAAGATAAAATTAATGGTTTTATTGATGATTCACAGCGATTAAATAATCAATTAGTTGATTATCAAAATGTTATAATGCAGATAGAGGAATTACTAAATGAAAATTACGATTAATCAAGAATTACAGCAGTTATTACCAGAGTTTTCTGTAATTGCTTATACAATGGATGTAGAGAATAATAAAACGGAAGTTGTACAACAATTATTAGAAAATTTAGATGTACCATTTTCAATTAATGAAGTAACATCAAATTGGAAAATTAAAGAAACAAGAGATGGATATAAAAAATTAAAAAAAGATCCAAGTCATACTAGATGCGCAGTAGAAGCATTAGTTCGTAGAGTAATTAAACATCGAACTAATGAAGCTAGTTTATATACACTTGGTGATTTAATTGATTTAGGTAATATATTATCAGTTGAAGTATTAAGAAGTGTTTGCGTAGTAGATTTAGAAAAAATTAATAATGACATCGAAATTCGAATTGGTAAAGAAAACGAAGTAGTTAACGCAATTAATCGAAGTGATATAAATGCGGAAAACTTAATTGTTTATGTTGATGAGTCTGGTATCTTTGGTTCACCAACAAGTGATACTTTAAGAACATCAGTTACTGAAGAAACTAAAAAAATATTAGTTATGATTATATGCTTCAGTAAAAAAGATTTAAAAGAAGATGAACAAAAATTAATTACATATTATACAAAATATGCAAACGCTAAAAATTTAAAGAAAATTAGTTAATAGTGAGGGAATATATTATGATGAACGAAACATCAAATTTTATAAAAACAATAATGCAAAAAGAACTAGAAACAGGAGTTGTTGATCATATTTTAACAAGATTTCCACCAGAACCTAATGCTTATTTACATATAGGTCATGCAAGAGCAATAGTAACTAACTTTGAACTTGCAAAACATTTTAATGGTGAAACTAATCTTCGTTTTGACGATACTAATCCAGTAAAAGAAGATGCAGAATATGTTGATGCTATTAGAAAAGATTTAGAATGGTTAGGATATACTCCAAGAATTGTTGTTTATGGTTCTAGTTATTTTGAAAAAACATACGAAAAAGCAATTCTTTTAATCAAAAAAGGTTTAGCTTTTGTTTGTGATTTAACACAAGAAGAAATTAGTGAGTATCGTGGTGATGATAAAACACCAGGAAAAGACTCACCTTACCGCAACCGTTCAATTGAAGAAAATTTAAAGTTATTTGAAGAAATGCGTGATGGTAAATATCCAAATGGTTCAAAAACTTTACGTGCAAAAATTGATATGGCATCACCTAATATTAATATGCGTGATCCAGTAATCTATCGTATTATCCATATCAATCATCACCAAACAGGTGATAAATGGTGTATTTATCCAATGTATGATTTTGCACATCCACTACAAGATTCATTTGAAGGTATTACACATTCTTTATGTAGTTTAGAATACGAAGATCATCGTCCACTATATGATTGGGTAATTAATAATTGTGAAGTAGAACATAAACCACGTCAAATTGAATTTGGACGTTTAGGTATTACAAATATGATTATGAGTAAACGTTACTTAAAACAATTAGTTGATGAAAATTTAGTAACAGGTTATGATGATCCACGTATGCCTACATTAGTTGGTTTAAAAAGAAGAGGATTTACACCTAATTCAATTAAAGAATTTATTTTATCAACAGGACTTTCAAAAATTAATTCAACAGTTGATTATGAAATGTTAGAACATTTTGTAAGAGATGATTTAAAATTAAAAGCCTCAAGACCAATGGCTGTATTACATCCATTAAAAGTTGTTATTACTAACTATCCAGAAGGTAAAGTTGAAGAATTAACAGCTTTAAATAATAATGAAAATGAAGAATTAGGAAGTAGAACACTTACTTTCTCTAGAAATATTTATATTGATCAAGAAGATTTTATTGAAGAAAAACCAAACAAACATTGGAAGAGATTATCAGTTGGTTTAGAAGTACGTTTAATGCATGCTTACTTTATTAAATGTGAAGAAGTAATTTATAATGAAGACGGCAGCATTAAAGAATTACATTGTACATATGATCCAGCTACTAAGAGTGGTACAGGATTTAACGAAAGAAAACCAAATGGTACAATTCATTTTGTTGATGCAGCAACAGCAGTTCCTGCACAATTTAATATCTTTGAACCGCTTATGTTAGATGCTAAAGTATCAAGTGATAATTTTAAAGAAAGAATGAATCCTAACTCATGGGTTAAATTAAATGGTTTTGTAGAAAGAAGTTTAATTGATACTAAACCATTAGACCATTATCAATTTGTAAGATGTGGTTATTATGTAACTGACTATGATTCTAGTAAAGAAAAATTAGTCTTTAACCAAACAGTTAGTTTAAAATCATCATTTGGTAAGTAGTCATGAGTATTCTAGAGAACTTAAACGAACAACAGAAGAATGCGGTAATGCAAGTTGAAGGTCCAGTAATTGTATTTGCGGGTGCGGGTACTGGAAAAACAAAAACCTTAACTTCAAGAATCGCTTATATGATCCAAGAAAAAGGGATTAACCCACGAAATATTTTAGCAATCACTTTCACAAAAAAAGCAACTAATGAAATGAGGGATAGAGTAGTTGGTATGTGTGGAAATGATGCTAAATATGTAACTATCTCAACAATTCATTCTTTATGTGCTAGAATCCTTCGTCAAACAATAACAAAAATAGGTTATGAAAAGAATTTTGAAATTATTGATGATGAAGATGCAAATAAATTAATTAGTGAATTATATAAAGAATTAGACTTATCAAGAAAATATTTTTCACCAAAAGCTGCTTATAACATTATTTCTGCATATAAAAATGGTATTGGTGAAATTAATGGTGTTCCTAAACAAATATATGATCATTATCAAAAACGTTTAAAAGATAATAATCAAGTAGACTTTGATGATTTATTAGTATTAACAAATAAAATACTAACTGAATATCCTGATGTTCTTGAATATTTCCAAAATAAATATCAATATATATTAGTTGATGAATTTCAAGATACTAATATTGTTCAATATAATATTATTAAATTATTAGGACAAAAAACACAAAACATCTTTGTCGTTGGTGATGATGACCAAAGTATTTATTCATTTAGAGGAGCATGTGTTACTAACATGTATCAATTCCAGAAGGATTTTGATGCAAAATTATTTAAGCTTACACAAAACTATCGTTCGACTAATGCTATTCTTAAGGGAGCTAATAACTTAATTTCACATAATTTAAAAAGAGAAAAGAAAGAGTTATTTAGCGAAAAAGAGGGTAAGTTACAAGATGTTGTAATTCATGATGCATATTATTATGAAGATGAACCGCGATTTATCATTGATGAAATTAAGAACTTAGTTAGACGTGGATATAGTTATAAAGATATCGCAATCTTATACCGAACAAATGTAATTTCAAGAAATATTGAAATGGCATTAATCGAAAATGGTATACCATATTTAATTTATGGTGGATTTGCTTTCTTAAAAAGAAGAGAAATTAAAGATGTGATTAGTTATTTAAAATTTATTATAGATAGTGAAAACATCTTTCATTTCAAAAGAATCATTAATTTACCTTCTAGAGGTATTGGTGATAAAACCATTGAAAAATTATTAGAATTAAAAAATACTGAAAACATTACTTTATTTGAAGCAATTGAAAGACTTCATGAGATTACACCATCTAGTAAAACTGAGGCTTTAATTAAGTTTAAAACATTAATAAAAGAATTAGCTGATAAGTTTGATCAAATGTCTTTGCCTGAATTTTATGAATATATGTTACAAGAAACAAAATATTTAGAATTCTTAAAAGAAGAAGAAGCTGAAGATGAAGAATCTCACAGAATTGATAATATTAATGAATTTAAATCAATTTTGATGCAATTAGAAACTAGAACTGATTTACAAGAATTAAGTTCAAAAGAAAAACTATTAGTTGGTTTTGATGATGTAATATTAGATGAAACACTAGGTACTAAACAAGATGTTAATGGTGTAGTATTATCAACTGTTCACTCTGTAAAAGGTTTAGAATTTAAAGTTGTATTTGTAGTCGCATTAGAAGAAGGTTTATTCCCTTCATTAAAAGAAGATTCTGATATTGAAGAGGAAAGAAGAATTGCTTATGTTGCGTTTACTAGAGCAAAAGAAAAAGTATATTTAACATGTGTAAACAGAAGATTAATATATGGGCGTGTTGTGTTAAACCAAAAATCACGTTTTATTACGGAATATATTGCTTCACAAGATTGGAAAGAACATCTTGAAATGGAAAAAGAAGCAGAAGATAATACTCCAATCAAAACAGGAGATAAAGTAGTACATGTTAATTTTGGTGAAGGTATTGTTGTATCAGAGAATGCATCGATTCTTCAAGTATTATTTGAAAAAGATCATTCATTGAGAAAGATTTTAAGAAATCATCCATCACTTAGAAAAAAATAAAGAGGAGGAAACATGGATTATATTAAAAGAATGGAAGAATTAGTTAAATTATTAAAACAATATAACTATGAATATTATGTTTTAGATAATCCAACTGTTTCTGACCAAGAATACGATAGTCTTATAAGAGAATTAGAAAGATTAGAAGAAGAACATCCCGAACATATATCAAAAGATAGTCCAACACAACATGTTGGTGATTATTTAAAACTTGATTTAGATGAAATAGTACATGCTAATCAAATGATGTCTTTAGCCGATGTTTTTAACTATCAAGAATTAAGAGAGTTTGATGAAAGAATTTATAAAACAATTCATCAAAAAGTAGAATATGTTTGTGAATTAAAAATTGATGGTATTGCATCAACTGTTCATTATGAAGATGGATTATTAGTTTTAGGTGCTACACGTGGAAATGGTAGTGTTGGCGAAAATATTACGAAAAATTGTTTAACAGTTAGAACACTTCCTAAAATATTAAAAGCCCCAGAAACTTTAGAAGTTAGGGGCGAAGTATATATGCAAAAAGATGTTTTTGATGAATTAAACAATGAAAGACTTAAAAATAATCAGTCTTTATTTATGAATCCAAGAAATGCTGCCGGGGGAAGTTTAAGACAACTTAATCCAGAAATAACAAGACTTAGAAAGCTAGACCATTTTGCGTATACATTAGTAAATCCTACTAATTACGGAATTCATACACAATATGATGTTATGAACTTTTTAAAGTCAATGGGTTTTAATGTGAATCCACATTATAAATTATGTAAAAATATTGAAGAAGTTATTAACTATATTGAAGAATTCAAGGAAAAAAGAAAAACATTAAATTATGCAACTGATGGAATCGTAATAAAAGTTAACAATTTAGATTTATATGATGAGATTGGCTATACTGTAAAGGTTCCAAAATACGCAGTAGCATATAAATTCCCTGCTGAAATTGTTACAACTAAATTAAAAGATATTATCTTTACAGTAGGTAGAACTGGAATGATTACTCCTAATGCGGTATTAGATCCCGTACTTGTTGGTGGTACAACTGTTTCAAGGGCTACTTTAAATAACGAAGATTTTATTAAATCAAGAGATATAAGAATCGGTGATTATGTAAGAATAAGAAAAGCAGGAGAAATTATTCCCGAAGTTGTTGATGTTGATTTATCAAGAAGAGATCCGTCTTTGCTCCCTTTTGAAATGTTAACACATTGTCCTGAATGTGGAATGGAACTTAAGAAAAGAGATAATGAATCAGAACATCACTGTGTTAATCCAGAATGTTGTGGTAGAATTTTAGAACAATTAATTCATTTTGCATCAAGAGTCGCAATGGATATTGAAGGACTTGGGGAAAAACAAATGGAACTTTTATATAATTTAGGTTATATTAAAGATATCTCAGATATATATCTTTTAGAACAATATCGTGATGATTTATTAACTTTAGAAGGTTATGGAAATCAAAAAGTTCAAAACTTAATGGATGCAATCAAAAAATCAAAAGAAAATAAATTAGAACAATTAATCTTTGGCCTAGGAATTCGCTTTGTAGGATCTAAAGCATCAAAGAACTTAACTAAATATTATCATTCTATCGATGAATTGATTAATGCCAAATACGAAGACTTAATTCAAATCGATGATATTGGTGATGTAATGGCTAATAGTATTGTTGATTATTTCAAAAATGAAAACCATTTAAAAATTATTGAAAAATTAAAATCCTATGGAGTTAATCCTAAAAGTGTTGTGAAAGAAAAAGAATTCTTACCACTTCTTGGAAAAACCTTAGTAGTAACTGGAACTCTAGAGAGTTTATCAAGAGATGAAGCAAATAACTTAATTGAAGAAAATGGTGGGAAAGCATCATCTAGTGTATCGAAAAAAACAAGTTACGTTTTAGCAGGTGTAAATGCGGGAAGTAAACTAACTAAAGCCCAAGAACTAGGAATTAGTATTATTACCGAAAAAGAATTCTTGGAGATGTTAAAAAAGTGAGGTTAATATGAAAAAGATTATAACAATTATTTTATTAACTGTTTTTTCATTTCTTTGTTTTGGTTGTGATATAAATCAAACTCCAAAAGATACTATTGAAATAGAATATGATGAAATTGTTTATTATACACAAACTGGAAGTTTGAAAGTTAAATCCTATTATGAAAATGATGAAGTAACAGTAAAAAGCTTAAATTCAGTTGTTTTATCTTTAGAAAAGATTAATGAAACTGAATATCTTATGACCTCACATGGCATTGGCGATGTGAAAATATTAATTACTAATAAGTATGGTTACCGAAAAGAAATTAAAATTCAAGTAAAAGAAAATGATGAGTTTCAAGCAATTAATGGATTTAATGTTACACTTGATACTAATGAACCATACTATATGGGAAAAGTATATAAGTTAAATATTGAATGTTTACCAAATCATTATGTTAATGATCAATATACAATTATTGATAATCCTGACTTTATTTTAAATAAAGAAACAATGGAAATCATGTTTAAACATACTGGTAAAACAATTTTAAGTGTTTATAGTGAACAAAAAAATATCCGTGTTAATCAAGTTTTCGATATTCAAATAAATCCTGATGTTGAAACATATGAAATATTATTTGTTGGTAATAGCTTAACTTATAAGCATGACATTCCAGCAATCATCCAAAATATGATTACAAGTGATGGTGCGTATTGTGCATATATTCAAGATACTCCTGGTGGAAGTAAATTATATGAACATGAACTAAAGTTTAAAGCTAATATTGAAAAATATGATTTCACGCATATTATTCTTCAAGAAAATAGTAGTGGAACAATTAATGGTTATGATTTATTTGAAACAGCAGTAAAAGATTATGCTAAATTAGTCGAAGATCGTGATGTTCAATTGATCTTATATCAAACATGGGCCTATAATGTTGAAAGATGGAATGGTCTAACTAAATATGAAATGACCCAAAGAATTGTGGATGCATATGACATAGTTGGTAAAATGGTAAATGCTAAAATAACTAGAAGTGGTGAAGCATTTAAAGCATATGAATTATTTGATAATACATTACCAAGCTTATATGATGATATGAATCATCAATCAGTATATGGTGCTTATTTATCTGCTTGCATGCATTATTCAACACTTACTAAAAGACCTGCATCAAGTAATACATTTAGATATGAAGAAATTGAATTAGAAATACAAGAACTAATACAAACAATTGCGGATAGTATTAGTTTTGCAGAATAAGATGTTGACAATACAGTTTAAAAAATGATAAACTATTAGTGTGGGATATATCTCATGCTCTAAGATAGTTTTTCAAGTTAACTTATGCATGAACAAAAAAGTATAATTAAAACTCTCTTAGAAAAAGAGAGTTTTTTGTTTTTAAACTTATAATATTGTGGTAAAAATAATGGAAATTGGTTTTATAAACTAACAATCAATGGTAGGTTTGAAAACTTTAAAACAACTTACAATGAAGCAATTGACAATTATATGAAGGGAAAATATAATTTATTTTCAAATAACTGTTTACATTTAATTAAAAATATTTAAAAAAAAGGTAAATATGAAAATAAAAAATTTGAAAATTATGTCAAACATAATTATACCTTTATACCTATATTATTTTATAATAATATTAAAAAAATATTAGAAGAAAAAATTATCGAACCTAAAATTATAATTATGAAAATGAAATTAAATACAAAATATATTCCAATTATATTAAGAGGTGATATAAATGAAGAAAATAATGTTTATTAATTTATTGATGTTTTTTATACCATTTTTAGTCTCGTGTAATGCTACTGATGTTATAGTAGCGGAAAACAATAGAGTTATGGATTTGGAATATAAAGGATTAACATATTATTTGTATGAAGATTATATTCCAGATTGGAATTTTTGTGGATTGACAAGTGAATATATATATAAATTTTATCAACATTTTAAAATATTTGGAGAAAAAGAAATGCTTGATATAAAGGTATATGATTATAATGGATTCAGTTGGAATAATGCCGTGCTTTATGATGTTTATAAAATGAAAAATGATCAAAAAGCCAATATATTATTTATAGTGAATAATGGATACATTGTTGAATTATTTTCTGAAGATTTCAAATATCCTAATCCTCTTGATTTTACTAATATAATTGGGGTATGTGTGGGCGTTTCTGAACTTGAAAAAAATAAGACTAATGAATTATATTGTTATCAAGAAGATGTTGAAATTGGAAATGTAAATTATGTTGAAAAAGAATGTGACAGTGATATTATAGATATTTGTGATGTATTTACTCCGACTAATATTATATATGACTGGAAAAAACTAAAAATTGAGCCGATGCATTATGTTGGTCAGTTGCACTTTAAGGTTAAATATTTTGAACATTTAGCATTCTTACCATGTACTATCTATTTAAACAATGATAATCTATTAGTAAATTTTGAATGTGAATTAATAAATTCAACATTATACGAACAGTTGAATAGTAGTGGTTCCCAATGTTTCTTTAAAATCAACTCTGATTACAAAGATATGGTTTTGGAAATGTTAGAAGAGGTGAACAAAAATGCTTAAGAAAATATATTTTTTATGTTTTTTAATTATTTATATATTGAGCGCAAGTTCTTGTACTATGCTAGTTCAAAAACCTAATGGTGAAATTCTAAATTATAAGTTAGAAGATGGAGATATAAATATTACAACCTTGTATTATAACGATGTTGAATATTCTTGTTGTTATCATTGGGATAAGGAACAATATGGAACTCCTGATTATGCATTTTGTAATTATTATACTTTGGTTGGTAATAGAGAGAGTTTAAATGCATATATGGCTGAATATGTTGATGGAAAATTATGTTTTTTCCCAGCCTATAAATTTAAAAATGATGATAAAACAATATTTATATTTTCTTCAAATTTTGATGTTTTTATAAGAAAAGATATTGAAGAAAAATATTCGAAACAATTTAAATCATTATTTGTTTATAGATATTTTGATTTTAATGAAATGTTCCCTGAATATAATAATAATACTATTAATGGTATTGTTGTAGAATGTTATGAAGAAATGAAATATATGAAACTATGGGAAACAAAACTATATTTTGATTTCTTTAGTGAAGATGTTTCTAAAAAAACTTGTAGCAAAAAAGATGTATATAACATTTCTGTTAATGATGTTTTTGTTCCAACTACATTAGACAGATTCATATTCAATAAAGAAATGGAAATAATTCAGGAAGAAAATTATAAATATTTAGGCCAAATATATTTTACCATCGAAGAAAATAATAATCTTGCCTTTATGCCATGCTGTTTGTATGAATATGAAGATATGATTATTACGTTCATAAATGGTCCAAAACATTGTGTTATTTATGATGGTAGTAAAGATTTTGATATTCAGGAACCTGATTTTAATGGCGTATGTAAAGTCTCAGATGAATATGTTGAAATAATAAGAGAAATGTTAGCAAACCTTAAATAAAATATAAAATTAAACTCTAAGATACTATTGAAATAGAATATGATGAAATTGTTTATTATACACAAACTGGAAGTTTGAAAGTTAAATCCTATTAAGTATTTTGATAAATTTAAACCAATAATTTTAAGAGAGGAGATTGTTTCATGAAAAAAATATTTTATATTTTTTTATTAATTAATTCTTTATTTTTAATGACATCATGTTTTGATTCAAATCCTGATAACTTGGATTTGAATGAATTAATAGTGAATGAAAATGGTATTGTAGTATATGATGGAATTGAATATATTGAAAAATCAACATATGATGAAGAGTTCAGAATACTTTCAATATATTATGAATTCAAAGATTTTTCGGAAAAAAGTGTTTATTGTGGAGTAATGGAATCAGCTCACACCACATTAGGGTATAAAATTTACGTCAAAGGATATGGTTATCCTATTGATGATGTAATTGTGTATATTGAGGGGGGTGGAAGTTGGTATCATCCAAATTTTACGTATCCACAGCTTAGTCAATGTAGTATAAATGGTATTTATTTAAAAAAAGTCGACGATACGGGTATAAAACATAAACTACATAAACAAATTGATTTAGAAATTGAGAATTTTTTTGAAATTACTGATTATTTGGAAAGAGAGATAATGGGAAAAATCAATTTATTATGTTTTGCTTCTTTTACAATTGAAGAAAATGACTCGCTATACTTTTTAAATATGCCAATTTATGAATACAATGAAGAATTAGTTTCTATTGATTATCAAATAAAAGATGTTTACCAAGAAAATATTGATTATGATATTTCCGACGTTATTGATTATGCAAGAATTATATTTAAAATTAAAGATGAATATGCTGAAATAATAAGAGAAATGTTAGCAAACCTTAAATAAGATATAAAATTAAACTCTATATTTATTATTTTAAATATAGAGTTTTTTATTATAAATTCTATATATATTTACTTGCGTTTTATATATAAATATTATATAATATTTATGTTTAGTAAAAGTAAACTTTAAGTTTATTAACTAGGAGGTGTAATATAGTGAGTATTGGTCGTAAAATTAAAGAACTAAGGACTAAATTAAGTCTTACACAAAATGAATTGGCAGATAGATGTGATTTAACAAAAGGATATATTTCTCAAATAGAAAATGATCTTACCAGTCCATCTATTAATACTTTAACAGATATTTTAACAGCTCTTGGTGTTAACTTAAAAGATTTCTTTAATGATGATGAAGAACAAATAATTTATAAAAAAGATGATTATTTTAAAAAAGTAAGAGAAACAGAATCAATTACTTGGTTAGTACCGAATAGTCAAAAAAATGAAATGGAACCTGTATTATTTACTTTAGAAGTAGGTGCTAGTACAGATATTGATATGCCTCATGAAGGACAAGAGTTTGGTTATGTGTTAAAAGGTAAAATAACAGTTGTTTATGGTAATAAACAATATATATGCAAGGAAGGAGAAACCTTCTATTTTACTACTGATAAAAATCATTATTTAATTAATAGTGGTTCTAAACAAGCAGTAATTATTTGGGTTACAAGCCCACCTAATTTTTAGTAAAGGATATTAAATAATATGACTAAGAAAAATAAAATTATTGAATTAAAAAATATTTGTAAAGAATTTGATGGAACTTTAGCTGTAGATAATTTTAACTTATATGTACGTAAAGGTGAATTTGTAACTTTTTTAGGTCCATCAGGATGTGGTAAAACAACAACTCTTCGTTTGATTGCGGGTTTTGAAATGCCTACTAGTGGGGTTATTTTATTAAATGGTGAAGATATTTCTAAACTTCCACCATATGAAAGACCAGTTAATACAGTTTTTCAACGCTATGCATTGTTTACTCATATGGATGTTTATGATAATATTGCTTTCGGTTTAAAGCTAAAGAAAATAAAAGAAACATATGTCGATAAAAAAGGTGTTGAAAAAGAAAGATATCGTAAATATACAAATGAAGAAATAGATGAAAAAGTTAAAAAAGCTTTAAAGATTGTTGACTTAGAAGAATTTGAATGGCGTGATGTAAGTACATTATCAGGTGGTCAACAACAACGAATCGCGATTGCGAGAGCTATTGTTAATGAACCACAAATATTATTACTTGATGAACCACTTGGTGCATTAGATTTAAAAATGCGTAAAGAAATGCAAGAAGAATTAAAAGCAATGCATAAAAAGCTTGGTATTACATTTATCTATGTAACACATGACCAAGAAGAAGCACTTGCAATGAGTGATACAATAGTGGTTATGAAAGATGGTGTTATACAACAAATTGGTACACCAGAAGATATCTATAATGAACCAGCAAATGCCTTTGTTGCAGACTTTATTGGTGAAAGTAATATATATTCTGCAACAATGGTTGGCGATAAATTAGTAAGATTTTTAAATCATAACTTTGTATGTGTTGATGAGTTTGAGAATAATAAAAAAGTTGATGTAGTTATTAGACCAGAAGACATTGTTTTGGGTGATGCAGGATGTGGTATGGTTGATGGTAAACTTGTTTCTAAAACATTTAAAGGTGTTCACTATGAATATATTATGATGGTTGGTAGAAATGAAGTTGTTATTCAAACTACGGATAATTTCGAAATTAACAGGGTTGCTTCTATTTCAATTGATCCATTTAATATTCATATTATGGAAAAAGAATTTACTGTAAATAGATATGTTGATGCATGGATTGATAAAAATAATAATGTTGTTATTTCTGAAGAACCATTTGAATGTGATATTACCCAATTAATTCCAGGAAGTCACATTGATGATGAAGGTTATTTAGTTGATTCTCTAGGGGTTCGTTATGATTTAACAGATGCTGATGTAATCGCTGAAATTGATTTAAAAGATATTGAAGTAATTGATAATTCTGAAGATGGTACAATAGCTGGTGAGATTGTTTCAATTATTTATAAAGGTGACCACTATCAAATTATTGTTAGAACTGAAGAAGATGAAGATTTCGTAATTGATACTGAATATACTTGGAATGAATTTGATAAAGTTAGTATTAAAGTTGATCCTAAAAAGATTAAATTAACTTTAAAAGCAGAGGTTAAAGAATATGTCAAAGATTAAGTTTCAAAGAAAGTTTTTGGCTATTCCCTATGGTATCTTTTTAGTATTATTTGTTGTAATACCTATGGTGTTAATAGTTGTATATGCTTTTTCGAAAACTGATCCGGTTACAAATAAAACAACATTTTCTTTTGAAAATTTAACTACATTTTTTTCAAATAGTTATAATTTACATACTTTTTTGATTAGTTTAGCAATAGGACTTGGAAATACTATTATTTGTTTACTAATAGGTTATCCGATTGCTTTTATACTTGCTAAAAAAGAATATAAGTTTAACTATATAATTGTATTATTATTTGTAATGCCAATGTGGATTAATTTCGTATTAAGAACAGCTGCAACTAGAGATTTATTGTTTACATTAGGTTTAAGTGGAGGGGATCATCCATATATATCTACAATGATTGGTATGGTATATAACTATTTACCATTTACTATTCTTCCACTATATACAACAATGTTAAAAATGGATCGTAGTTTAATCGAAGCATCAATGGATTTAGGTGCTAATAAAGTACAAACTTTTACAAAAACTATTATTCCAATGACTTTTCCTGGAATTGTGTCTGCTGCATCAATGGTATTTATGCCAACAATGTCAAGTTATGTTATAAGTGACGTTATGGGTGAAAGACAAATTTCTTTAATTGGTAATATTATTCAGTTATATTTTGATCAAGGTTTATGGAACTTAGGTAGTTTTGTAGCATTGATATTATTAACAATTATTTTAGTATTTATGGTAGCTACACGTAATATGGAAAAAGAAGATAATGTGAGAGGTGGATTATGGTAAAAAAGATTTTTGCAAAAGTATTCATCTATTTCATGCTTCTATTAATGTATGCACCAATAATATTATTAATTATTTTTAGTTTTGTTGATTTTGATTATATTGATTTTAGACAATTATTTAATGGTGATGTAATTAACTTAAATTTATATAAAGAGTTATTTACAGGTGAAGATGGAGAAGTTGTAGTTCAAGCTTTTAAAAATACATTATTAATAGCTATTGTTAGTGCAATTGTATCAACTATTCTTGGAACATTTGCGGCTATTGGAATGTTTTATAGTAAAAAAAGAATGCGTAAATTATATGAATTAGGTGGACAAATTCCAATTCTTAATCCAGAAATAATTACTGCTTTATCACTTACTATTTTATTTGTATTTGTTGGTATTCAATTTAATTTCTTTACTTTACTTATTGGTCATGTTGTTTTAACTATTCCTTTTGTTGTTTTAAGTATTTTACCTAAGCTTAAACAAATGGATAATAATATATATGAAGCAGCACTAGATTTAGGTGCAAAACCATCTAAAGCATTAAGAAGTATAATTATTCCACAAATTTTACCAGGTATCTTATCAGGCTTTATTTTAGCTGTTACTTTATCTTTAGATGATTATATTATTACAGCATTTACTAGAAACAATTCTTTTGTAACATTATCAACTTATGTATATGGTGTTACAAGTAAAAGAGGAGCTATTCCGCCAACATTAAGAGCCTTAACTGCTATTATTGTTGTAGTTACTTTAATTGTATTATTAGTTATTAATTTTACAAGTGGTAAGAAAGATAATAAAAGAGGTAAAAGAATATGAAAAGATATTTCTTAGTATTATGTTTATTACTATTATTACCGGTTCTTTGTAGTTGTGGTGAAGAAGAAGTTAGAATAATTAAAATATATAATTGTGTTGATTATATTGATGAGGATGTACTTGATGATTTTGTTGATTATTTTTATGAAAAACATGGTGAAAGAATAGATTATATTTATGATACATTTGAAACTAATGAATCAATGTATAATACAATTAGAACTGGTAAAACAGATTATGATCTTTGTTGTCCAAGTGACTATATGATTCAAAAGATGATAAGAGAAGATCGTGTTGAAAAGTTTGATTTTGAACAATATAATTTAGATACTTATTTTGAAAATTGTTCTCCATATTTATTAGACTTGTTTGAACAAAATGGTTGGACAGAATATGCTGCATGTTATATGTGGGGTACACTTGGTTTAATATATAATCCAAGTGAACTTGCAAGTAAAGTTGATGAAGAAGATTATACAGTTGAATCTTGGGAAGATTTTTTAAAACCAGAATTTAAAGGTATGGCATCACTAAAAGACTCTGTTAGAGATGCATATTGTGTTGCATCAATTATGGTTCATAAAGATGAATTAAATAAAGTAGATAGCTCTTCTAAAGAATACAATACTTTAATTCAAGATGTAATTAATAGAGTAAGTGATGAAGATATTGAAAAAGTATCTAATAAATTAAGAGAAATTAAATCAAATATATATGGTTTAGAAGTCGACTCCGCAAAAGGTGATATCGTAACTGGTAAGATCGCGATGAACTTAGCTTGGAGTGGTGATGCAGTATACTCTATTGACTTAGCAGAAGAAGCTGGTATTGAATTAAGATATACAGTGCCAAATGAAGGTGGTAATGTTTGGTTTGATGGTTGGGTTATGCCAAAAGGTGCTGATAAAGAATTAGCTCAAGAGTTTATTAATTTCTTATCACTTCCTGAAATTGCGGCACAAAACATGGAAGAAATAGGTTATACTTCAAGTATTGCGGGTGATGCAATATATAACTTAATAGATGAATGGTATGGTGTTGCATCTAATGAATTATATGTTGAAGAATGTCAAGCATTATATGATGAAGATCCTACTATAGAAAATAAAGAATTATTAGATGAAGCTATTGCTTATTTAGATGAAGCTACTTATACAGAAGTAGATTTAACATATTTCTTTAAAGGAACATTAAGTGAAGAATATTTAACAGATGATAAGGTAATAGTTACAATTGATGATTCTTATATGGGTAGACAATTTACTACTCAATATCCAGACTTAGATACACTTAATAGATGCGGAGTAATGCAAGACTTTGATGAACAAAATGAAACTGTATTACAAATGTGGATTAATGTAAAAGCTAATAAAGCATCTCTAATTTTAATCGTTTCTTTGATTTCTTTTGTAATATTAGTAATCTTATTAGTTCTTTACTCAAAACGCTCATATTTCGCAAGAAAACGCCGTTTAAATAAGAAATAGAAGGCAAATATTAAAAACAGGTAAATTTATAATAATTTACCTGTTTTTATATAAAAGTGATATACTATTGATGAAAGAGGTACTTTATGAAAAAAATAATTTGTATAATTTCATTTATAATGTTAATATTTTTCTTTGTAGGTTGTGAAGGAACAGGAAGTTCACATAAACATGAATATGTAGATGGTATATGTTCTTGTGGAGAAAAAGAACCTCTCTATAAATATCCTCATGTTCATAATTTTATTGATGGAATATGTTCTTGTGGAAAAATAGTAGAAGTAATAGGTTCAGAACATAGATGTCAATACGTCGATGGTTACTGTGAATGTGGCAATACTATTTCAAATGAATCAAAACATAAACACCAATATATCGATGGTTACTGTGAATGTGGAATAAGTAATCCTGATGATTTATCATATCATGAACATCATTTTTATCAAGGAGTTTGTGCTTGTTTAGAAGAAGAACAAATCGAATTTGATCATGAACATGTTTATGAAGATAAAATATGTGTATATTGTGGAAGATTATCTACCATATATCCTCAATATATTGGAAAAACTTATGATATAAAATATACTTTAAGTGATGATGGTACATATTATATCGCAACAGGTATTGAAAGACATACTATCTATGATTATAAAATTGAAATTGTAGAAATCCCATCTAAGTATTTAGGGTTACCTGTAAAAGAAATTAGAGAAATGGGATGGGGAGTAAAAAAACTTATAATTCCCGAATCAATAGAATATATTGACCCGGTTTCAATCAATGATGTATCAGGATGGATCATTGTAGATGAAAACAATCCAAATTATCAAAGTGTTGATGGAGTTCTTTATTCAAAAGATCTTAAGATATTAATTTATTATCCTTATAATAAAGGAAATGAGCCATTTGTAGTTCCTGAAAATGTAGAAGTTTTAGGTAAAAGATCTTTTTCACAATATCACTTATCAGAAATAATTTTACATGATAATATTCAAGAAATTTTAGAATATGCTTTTTCTCTCTCAAAGCTTGAAAAGATTAATTTACCAAGTAGTCTAGAAACAATTAATAGGGATATCTTTAATAATTGTTATTATTTAACAGAAGTTAATGTAGCTAAAAATGTCTCAGTTATCAATATGCCAATTGGTGATGGAGATTGTATAAAGATGGAATTAAAAATTGATAAAAATAATCCAAATTTTAAATTAATTGATGGTAGTGTTTATACATATGATGGAAAAAAATTAATTCATTATAACTATAATAATACCCAAGAAAAGTTTATTATTCCAGATGGTGTTGTAGAAATAGGACCATATGCTTTTTATGAACATCGTTATCTTCAAAAAATAAATTTTCCAAAAAGTTTAAGAAAAATTAATAAGTATGCTTTTGAATATGTTAAATTATTAGATGAAGTTAATTTTAATGAAGGACTTGAAGAAATAGGTGTGGGGGCTTTTACAGGTTCTAGTAACATCCTAAAACTTATACTTCCTAGTTCTTTACAAAAAATCGAAAAATTAGCTTTTATGTATTGTCGAGGATTAGAAAAAATAGAAATACCAGATAATATAAAAATTCTTGATGAATATGTACTACTTGGTTGTTATAAATTAACAACTATAAAATTGCCGAAGAATTTAGAAGAAATTAAATATGGAGCTTTTGCTTTATGTGAAAGTTTAGAAAACCTATTATTGCCAAACACATTAAAAATAATTGGTGATGAAGCATTTATGGCATGTGTAAAACTTGTAGAAATAAAAATTCCATCTACTGTTACATCAATTGGTAATTACGTATTCAATCATTGTTTAAGTTTAAAAGAAGTTACATTACCAAAAGCACTTGATGAAATTGGTGAATATACATTCGCTTGTCGTTTAAAAGTTCAATTTAAAATAGAAGAAGGAAATTTAAATTTTATTATCGAAGATGGTGTGTTATATGATAGTAAAAAAACTGTTATATTAAAGTATAATATAAATAATAAAGAAAAAGTATATGTTGCTCCAGAAACAGTTGAGAAGATAGCTCCTTATGCATTTGAAAATGCAATTAATTTAGAAAAAGTATATCTACCAGATTCTCTAAAGGAAATAAGCTCTGGAGCATTTTCTGGTTGTACAAATTTATATCTTATTAATATCCCAAAAAATGTAACATCAATTGGCGAATATGCATTCGACAGTTGTGATAAATTACGTTGTTTAATAATTCCAAAAAGTGTTGAAAAACTAAGTGTACGTATTTTTGAAAAAACAGTTTTTTATTGTGAAGCAGAGTCTAAACCAAGCGGATGGTTTATTGATAAAGAAACTTATCATCGCTTTATTTGGGGCTATACTGAATAATAAAAAATATGAACCTTAGTTCATATTTCGAAAGTGTCCAAGAGTAATCCAAATGGATTACTCTTTTTTATTATGCTCCTGTTTGATTACATAATGTACAAGTAATAGAGTCAAAACATTGAATACCACAAATACAACTAACTTTAATAGTAATTGTATTATTAGTACAAGTTAATTCTTCACCAACAACCGTAATTAAACGTAAAACAACAGTTTCATCATTAACGGCTTCTACTCTAAAGACGTTTGCTGTAGTAGTATCAATTGCTGTAGTATTAACTGTTAATAAGCCATTACATGTATAGACAGAAATCGGTTTTGTATTATATACAGGTGAGAAAATACAAGTATTACAGTTACCTGCTAAATCTTGATTAACTGCATCTTTTTGCATTCTGTCAATTCTCTTTAAAATATCTAGAATTGTTCCATTATTTTTTGGAGTAGTTGTAACTACACAAGCCATAATAGCACCTCACTTTCATTTATAGAATATGTTAATAAATGAATAGTAAACAGTTTATTTGCCTAAAATAATTAAAATAATTCCAAGTATTAAAGTATAGATTGAAAAGCCCATTAAACTTTTTTTATTAATAATATTATAAAACCAATTAATACTAAAGTAAGTAAAAATAAAAGTAACAATAAAACTAATAAAATAATAAAGAAGTAAAGAAGAATCAATTAAGAATAAATTAGGAATAGTTAAAATAAAACTACCAATACTAACTATTAAATACATTAAAAAAGAAAAATCTAAAATAGTTCTAATATTTAATTTTAAAAATATACCAGTACTTAATACTGTTCCCATTCTACTAATTCCTGGAACTAACGCTACTGATTGTGCAATTCCTAGTTTTAAAGAATCAATATTAGTAATAGAATCAATTGAACATTTAGGAAAATTTAGTGATGATAAAAATAATAAAATAGTTGTAATGAGTAGAGTAATACCAATAAATTTAGAATTAATAGAAATCTGTTCAATTTTATCTTTAAATAGTATGCCAATAATAATACATGGAATTGATGCAATAATTAATTTAGTAATTAAATTAGGGTTTTTTAAAATAACTTTTAAATGAATTCTTTTAGTAAACATATATATGAATATCGCAAGCATAGATGCGAAATTTAAAAAGATTTCTAAAGTTAAATCTTGATTATCAATATTTAAAAGATTTCTTGTAATAATCATATGACCACTACTACTAATTGGAAGTGGTTCTGTAAAACCTTGAACAAGACTTAATAATATATATTTTAATAATGTTTTAATGTTCATTTAATCACCAATATATTATATTGATTATAATGATATTTCTTGACTTAAACAATTTGACAAATATTAACAAATTGATTATAATAATAAAAGAGAATATAGGAGGACATATATATGTTTTTATTATTTAGTAAACCACTAGATCCAGCTGTAATTGTAGTATTATCAATTATGGGATTATTTATTTTATCTTTATTAGTAGTTGGCGTTTTAAAGTTAATTCAAATAATTAAAAAACAAGTAAAAAGAAATAAAAGATCAAAAAATAAAAAAATGCCTAGTAATGAGGCTATTGAAATATTTGGAGGTCTTGAAAATATAGTTCATACTGAAAGACAATTAAATAGAATACTTGTAAAAGTAGTAGATAAAAAATTAGTTAATTTTGAAATGTTAAAAGCAATGAATGTAGGAACACAAATAACTGGTAATATCATTAAGTGTTCAAATGAAGCATTAGCTGAAGCATTAGAAAAGGTAAAATAATATGGATTTTAAGTTACTTGCAAAACAATACAAAGAAGAAGCGGTTGAACTATTAAAAAAATTAGTTCAAATTAATAGTATATTAGATCCTACAACTAGTAGTGAAAAGACCCCTTTTGGTAAAGGAATTAATGATTGTTTAGAATTCTTTTTATCTACAGCAAAACAAGATGGTTTTGATGTATTAAATGATGAAGGTTATGCAGGACGTGTTACTTTAAAAGGAACTAGTAATGAAAGTATTGCGGTACTTGGTCATTTAGATGTTGTACCAGTTGATACTGGTTGGACATATCCACCATTTTCTGCTGAAATTTTTGATAATAAAATGTATGGTAGAGGAACAATGGATGATAAAGGTCCAACAGTTGCTAGTTATATTGCGATGAAGATTTTAAAAGAACAAGGTATTAAATTAACAAAGAATGTTGAATTAATTCTTGGTACTGATGAAGAAACAGGTTGGAGAGGACTTGCTCACTATAAAGAAAGATATAGTTTACCAGAAGTTGGTTTTTCTCCAGATGCTGATTGGCCATTAATTAATGGTGAAAAAGGAATTATGCGAATCGTGTTAAAAGGACTACCTTCTAGAGAATTTAAACTAGTTGGTGGAAATATTTTTAATGCGGTAATTGGTAAAGCTAAAGCTATTACTAAAGTTGATTTATGTGATGAATTTGCTGAATACTTAAGTACTAATAATTTAACAGGGGAAGTTGATTTTGTTAACGATGAATATATATATACTCTAAACGGAGTAACAGCTCACGCAATGGTTCCAGAAAACGGAATAAATGCTGGAACACATTTAGCATGTTTTTTAAATAAATACTTTAATCATCCAACATTAAAGTTTATTAATAACTGTATTCATCTGGATTATAATATGTGTAAGTTAGGAATGAAAGTTACTCATAAAGTAATGGGTATTATTACTAATAATGTTGGTATTATGGATTTTAATGAAAATGAAACAAAGTTTACTTTTGATATTAGATATCCAGTCGGTTTTGATTTTGATTTCTTTAAAGAACCATTTACTAATATTTTAAATATCTATGGTATTAGTTATGAAGTTGTCGAACAAAAAGAACCACACTATATTGATAGTGAAGATTTCTTAGTAAAAACTTTATATAACTCTTATGTTAAATATAGTGGTGATACAAAAAATAAACCAAAAAGTATTGGTGGTGGAACATATGCAAGAGTATTAAAACATGGTGTTGCGTTTGGTATGGAATCACCAAATGAAGCTAGTCTTGCCCATATGACAGATGAATGTATCGATTTAGATAAATTAGAAGAAGCTATCGCAATTTATTGTGATGCTATATATGAATTAGGTAAATAATATGAGAAGACGTAATGTACGCCGTGCACATGAGAGAATTTTAAAGTATGATAATTTAATTTTACATCCAACAGATAAATTAAATATTGATGAATTGTTTGATGTAAAACGTCCAGTATATTTAGAAATTGGGATGGGAAAAGGTAATTTTATCATTGAACATGCTAGAAGAAATCCTAATATTAATTATATTGGTTTTGAAAAATATGAAAGTGTTATCTTACAAGCATTAGTTAAATTAGAAGAATATGATTTACCAAATTTAAAATTAGTTTGTGCAGATGCTACTAATTTACTTGAATTATTTGAAAAAGAAAGTATTGACAAAATCTTTCTAAATTTCAGTGATCCATGGCCAAAAGCAAGACACGAAAAAAGAAGATTAACATCATCTACTTTTTTAAGAAGTTATGAAGAAGTGACAAAAAAACCGACTGTTATTGAATTCAAGACAGATAATAGAGGTTTATTTGAATATTCGATTATGACATTTAATAAAGAAAATTATCTATTTAGTGAATTATCATTAGATCTTCATAAAGATAAAGAAGATATAATAACTACTGAATATGAAGATAAATTCTCTTCAATGGGAAATCCAATATATTATGTAAAGGTTGAAAAATAATGAAAATATATATCGGTTCTACAAATAAAGTAAAAGTTGGGGCTGTAAGAAATATCTTAGAACCTCTAGGTTATGAAATTATTCCAATGAATGTTGATTCAAAAGTATCATGTCAACCAAAAAATGATGAAGAAACAATGACAGGTGCAATTAACCGTGCTATGGCATTACCAGTTGATGGTTTAAGAGTTGGTTTAGAAGCAGGGGTTGAGTTATTACATGGTGATTTATATTTAACTAATTTTGGAGTTTTAATTGATCAAGATAATAATATCTATAAAGCTGGTGGAACAAGAATTGTTTTACCCCCATTCTTTAAACAAGTATTGTTTGAAGAAGGATTAGAACTAAGTGATGCAATGGATAAATACTTTGGTATGAAAGATATTAAACATACTGAAGGAGCTATTGGTTATTTTACTGATGGTATGGTAAAAAGAGTTGATATCTTTGAACATATTATTAAGTTATTATATGGAGAGTATTTACATGGTAAAAGAAATGCCTAAAGGTTTAATAATCCTTGCGAATGGTTTTGAAGAATCAGAAGCAATTATTACAATTGATTTATTAAGAAGAGCAAAAATCGAACTAGATTTAGTAAGCATGGAAAAAGAATTAAATGTAATAAGTAGTGGTAATATCACAGTTGTTTGTGATAAAAATATTAAAACAATTAATTTAAATGATTATGAATTCTTAATTATCCCAGGTGGGAAAGCCGTATTTAATAAACATTTAGAAAGTTATACTACAAAATCAATTGTTGAATTCTTCATGAATAAAAATAAACTTGTTGCATGTATTTGTGCTGCTCCAATGATTTTAGGAAAATATGGATATTTAAAAGGAATTGAATATATATGCTTCCCAGGTTGTGAAAGTGATGAGTTTGCAGGAATTTTAGTAGATAAGACTGCGGTAAGAGTTAATAATATTATTACTGCTAAAGCCATGGGTGCAACCTTTGATTTTGCAGAATTGATTATTGAATATTTATTAGATGAAAAAACATCTAACAAAGTATTAAATGATGTTTATTATCAAAAAACAACAAAATAAGAATAAAATTTGATATAATAATTTAGTATTCAAAATAAAGCGTTTAAAAAGGAAGAATAAAACTATATATAGTTTAGCCAGGGAAAAAGAATCTAGACTGTGAGTTCTTTATAAATTATTGTTTTATGTTCACCCTTATAGTGGCTCTAAAAAAGCACGTATGTCTTGCGTTAAAAGACTAATGAGGAAAGAAAAATATATATATTTTTCTTTTGAAATAAGGTGGTACCACGATATAATCGTCCTTTGTATAAAAGGACGTTTTTTTATTTTTAGGAGGATAAAAATGGCAGATTTAGAAAAAATGTTACAAGATGCTAGTAGTGAGATCCAAGCTTGTAATACACAAAATGAATTAAATGAAAAGAAAGCATTCTATTTAGGAAAGAAAAGCCCATTAAATGAAATAATGAAACAAATGGCTACTTTATCAATAGAAGGTAAAAAAGAATTAGGACAAAAAGTAAATGCATTCAAAACAAAGATTGAAGAATTAGTAGTCGTAAGAAGAAAAGAATTAGAACAAATTGCGATTAATGAAAAACTAATGAGTGAAACAATTGATGTTACTATGCCTGGTAAAGTATTGAATACTGGTTCAATTCATCCACTTAATAAAGTAATTGATGAATTAAATACAATCTTTATTGGTATGGGATATAATGTTGCGGAAGGTCCGGAAGTTGAAATTGACAAATATAATTTTGAAATGTTAAATGTACCTGTAGGTCACCCTGCTCGTGATATGCAAGATTCATTCTATATTACTGAAGAAACTTTACTTAGAACACAAACATCTTCAGTACAAGTTCGAACACTTTTAGAAGCCAAAGGAAAACCAATTAAAATTGTTTGTCCGGGTAGAGTATATAGAAGAGATGATGATGATGCTACACATAGCCATCAATTTATGCAAATTGAAGGGTTAGTAGTGGATGAAAATATTACTTTATCTGATTTAAAAGGAACACTTCAAAAAGTAATGGAAAAAATGTTTGGAAGTGACAGAAAGATTCGTTTCCGTCCTTCATTCTTCCCATTTACAGAACCAAGTGTTGAAGTAGACGTTAGTTGTTTTAAATGTGGTGGAAAAGGTTGCCCTATTTGTAAAAAATCTGGTTGGATTGAAATTCTAGGTGCAGGTATGGTTCACCCTAATGTTTTAGAAATGGCTGGATATGATTCAACTAAGATGAGAGGTTTTGCCTTCGGTATCGGTGTTGAACGTGTAACAATGTTAAGATATGGAATTGATGATATTAGAAATTTCTACATTGATGATGTAAGATTCTTAAATCAATTCAAGAAAGGAGAATAATATGCGAGTTTCTTATAAATGGTTAAAAGAATTAGTTGATTTAACTGGTGTAACTTATGAACAATTATTAGCTGATTTTAATGCGCATATTGTTGAAATTGATGCTACATCAAAATTAACTGAAGGAACTAATATTATTGTTGGTAAAGTATTAGAGTGTGTTGATCACCCAGATTCTGATCACTTACATGTTACAAAAGTTGATACAGGAAGTGAAATCTTACAAGTTGTTTGTGGTGCTCCAAATGTTAAAGCTGGTCAAAAGATTATGCTTGCTTTGCCTGGTGCTGTACTTCCTGGTGGAACAATTAAAAAAGGTGTTATTCGTGGTGTTGAATCTAATGGTATGATTTGTTCACTACAAGAAGTTAATTTAGAATCTAAATATATTCCTGAAGAATATAAAGATGGAATATATGTATTAAGTGAAGATGCTCCCCTTGGTGTTGATGCATTAGAATATTTAGGTTTAGTTGATGATATTATTGAATTAGGTCTTACACCTAATAGAATGGATTTATTAAGTATGTATGGTGTTGCACAAGATTTAGCGGCATATTATGGTACTACACTTTATAAAGAAAACTTCCAACTAAATGAAGAAGCTAAAAAAGCAAGTGAAGAAGTAGAAGTAGTAGTTGATACACCAAACTGTCTAACTTATAATGCAAGAGTAATTAAAGATGTAACTATTAAAGAAAGCCCAGACTTTATTAAGAGTAGATTAATGGCATCTGGTATTAGATGTATTAATAATGTAGTTGATATTACTAACTATATCTTAGTATTATTTGGTCAACCATTACATGCTTTTGATCAAGATAAACTAGGAAATAAAATTGTTGTTAGAAATGGTTTTGAAAATGAAACAATTACAACTTTAGATGATATTGAAAGAAAATTACAACCAACAGATGTAGTTATCACTAATGGTGAAGAAGTATGTTGTATTGGTGGTGTAATGGGATGTGCTAATACTGAAGTTACTAATGAAACAAAAAATATTGTTTTAGAAGCCGCAATCTTTAATCCACTTTCAGTTCGTAAAACTTCATCAAGACTTGGCTTAAGAAGTGAATCAAGTGTTCGTTTTGAAAGAGGTGTTGATTTAAATCAAACACAAACTGCATTAGATTATGCTGCATATTTACTTGAAAAATATGCTGATGGTAAAGTATTAAATGGTATTGTTCATCAAGGACTTGATGAAATAGCTTCAAAAACTATTGAATTATCTTTAACTGATGTTCAAAAATATTTAGGTATTGAAATTGAAAAAGAAAAATTTGAAACAATTTTAGAAAACTTAGGATTCACTTTAGTTGAAAAAGAATGTGGATCTTATGATGTAATTGTTCCAAATAGAAGAATGGATATTACAATTAAAGCTGACTTAATTGAAGAACTTGCAAGAATGCATGGATACGATAATTTAGTTACAAGCCTACCTAGAATGGAAAATGTTGGTGAATTAACAGTTCCTCAAAAAAGAACTAAACTTATTAGAAATACATTAAGTATGTTAGGTTTAAATGAAGTAGTTACTTATGCATTAGTAAGTAAAGAATACAACGAAAGATTTACAACACTTCATAAAAAGAATACTACTGAAATTGCGTTAATGCATCCAATGAGTGAAGAACATGCAGTTTTAAGAAAAGGTTTAGTTCCTTCTATTATTGATGTTGCATGTTATAATTCAGCAAGAAAGATTACAGATCTTGCATTATTTGAAATTGGTTCAAGATATTATATGGAAAATGAAGAAACTAAAGAAGAAGCTGTTTTAAGTGGGTTATTTAGTGGAACATTTAATGGAAATACTTGGCGCGGTGGAAAAGAAAAAGTTGATTTCTATTTAGTAAAAGGTATTTTAGAAAACTTATTTGATCATTTAGGATTAACTGTTAAATTCCAAAAAATGAATAATGCGGATAGTCATTTACATCCAGGTAGATGTGCTGAAATTAAATTCCAAAATGAAGTAATTGGTTATGTATCAAGCTTACATCCAGCATATACTCATGAACTTGGTTTAATTGATACATATATATTTGAAATAGTATTAACGAAGATTTTAAATGCAAAATCAACAATTACTAAATTCCAAAGTATTGTGAAAAAACCAACAGTTGTTAGAGACTTAGCTTTAGTTATGGAAAAGACTGTATCAGTTGGTGATTTAATTGAAACTATTCAAAGAACATCAAAAGATATGATTTCTAAAGTGGAAGTATTTGACTTATATGAATCAGCACAACTTGGTTCTAAGAAGAGTGTTGCGATATCAATTTACTTTGAATCAGATAACAATTTAACTGATGAAGTTATTAATGAAAAAGTTAATAAAATTTTAGAAATGGCTGAAACTAAGTTTAAAGCTACATTAAGATCTTAAGACCTTGTATCTACAAGGTCTTTTTCCATTTTTTATTAAAAATAAAATAAACACTATACAAGGAATAAAAAATATGTTATAATAAGTTGAAAAGAGAGGAAATATATATGAAAAAGATTTTTACAACTATATTATTATTAGCATTTTGCCTTTTTATTTTTGGATGTGATAATGATAATTCAGATAAAAATGAACAAGATTATATTGAAGGGCTTTATGGTATAAAATTACCTAAAGAAATTAATAATTCAATTGTTTTACCAATCAACAATTCTGATAATACAGTAGAGGTTGTTTGGGAATCAAGTAATCCAGAAGTAATAACTAATGAAGGTTATTTTATTATGCCAAGTGAAACTACTGAAGTAGTATTAACTGCTAATTATTTTAAAAATGGAAATAAAGAAACTTTTGATTATAACATTACTGCGTTAGTAGATAGAAAAGATAAGTTTACAGTTGCTTATAATATGTATGAAGTAGCTGTTAAAAACACATATACTAATAATGGAAACTTCCAATTTTCTAAATATTCTACTTTTGAAGTAAAATATGAGTCTTTAAATCAAGATGTAATCGATAATAATGGTTTAATTAATCAAAAAGATTATGATCAAGAAACTTATGTAAGAATGACTATAACAAATACTGAAACTAATGAAGTACGTGTTTATTATAAAAAGGTAAAAGTTATGAAATATTCAGATAAAGGCTTTTTAGAAATAATTTCAAATTGGACTAAAGAAAAATTAGATGCCCATTTGAGTGGCAAACTAGAAACTTTACCAACAGAACATGAAAAATATCCATCAAAAATTACTTGGCTTGGTGGAACAAAAATTTTAATGACAAAAGATGGAAAATTTGTTCGTCCTGTTGAATATGTAAGCGATGTTATAAAAGTAAAAATTACTTATAATGATCTTTCTACTACATATGAATTTAGAGTAAATAATGTTGGTGGCAATACTGAAGAAGGTTTCTTAAATGATTATTTAAATTATATTATGCCAACTGAAATTACTGCACATCATAGTTACTTATATCAACAATATGGACCTGATAATGATTACTTCTTACATCATCAAGTTAAAGTAAATACTGGTGGTGTATTGAACTTATTAACTGGTAGTACATTGACAATCAATAAGAGTTATTTAATTGATACAGATAACTATAATGGAACTGCAAAAGCATGGGGTGGCAAACATCCAACATTAGATGAAAATTTAGGTACAACAATATATGGTAAATCTGGAACATCTAGTTTAGATGCTTTCTATAATCATTTTAAGTATTATTATGGTTGGGAATCAAATGCAACTGTTGAAGAAAAACAAGCTGTATATGATACATTCAGAAATAACTTGCCAAATGATGATAATATTATTTGGATTGTAGTACATGAATCAGGAATGCCTGGTGTTGGAAACGATGCTGAATTATTAGCAAAAATTCAAAAAGATCAAGCTGACGGTAATAGAGCTTATCGTGAAGCATCTTGGAATTATCAAGTTGATGAAGGACAAATTTATCAATCATTTAGTGATTATGTATATACTTGGCATGCTGGTGGTGACTATGGTAGACATTTACCATTTAAAAACTCTAATAGTATCGGTATCGAAATGTGTATTAATAGAGATGGTAATTATGATGGTTCTATGAGACATGATGCAAAATTAGTTGCAAACCTAATGTATAATCATAATTTAGGATTTGAACATGTAATTAGACATTATGATACAGCAGGTAAAGAATGTCCAAGCTATATGCTTAGAACAGATAGATACAATGAATTTTTAGGTTATGTTGCACAAGAATATTATGCAATCTTACACTTAAGAGATGCAGAAGTAAAATGGACTGTTTCTAATTTAGACACTTTATTTACTAAAGGTGGAAATGGTTTATATTATGCAAAAGCAGTAACTAAACCAACTGATGTAACAATTACTTTAGAAGTAACAAAAGGAACATATCATTTTGAAAAAACTGTAACTATTACTTTACAACCAGATACAGTCGACTTAAATGTTTGGGAATGGATTGCCTAATGTATAACATAATTTATAGTAAAGAAGTTAAATATGCAATTGATAATAATTTACCAATTGTAGCATTAGAATCAACAATAATTTCTCATGGAATGCCTTATCCAACAAACTTAGAGGTTGCTAAAAAATGTGAAGAAACTGTTAGAAATAATGGTGCGATTCCTGCTACTATCGCTATTATTAATGGAGATTTAGTGGTTGGAGTGGATGAAGAACAACTTGAATATCTGGCAACAAGCAAAGATATTTTAAAAGTTTCACGACGTGATATGGCATATGTTGTTGCTAATAAATTATCAGGTGCTACAACCGTTGCTGCAACAATGATAATCGCTAAACTTGCAGGAATTGATGTTTTCGCAACCGGCGGAATTGGCGGTGTACACCGTGGTGTAGAAGAAACTTGGGATATATCTGCTGATCTTGAAGAACTTGCAATTACTGATGTTTGTGTTGTTTGTGCTGGTGCAAAAGCAATTTTAGACCTACCTAAAACACTAGAATATCTAGAAACAAAAGGTGTCTTAGTAGTTGGTTATAATACTAATGACTTACCTGCCTTCTTTACAAGAAATAGTGGCATAGAAGTTCCTATTAGAATCAATACTCCACTAGAAATTGCAAAGGTAATTAAGGCTAAAAAGGACTTGAAAATTAATAATGGTATACTTATCACAAACCCTATAGAAGAGAAATATTCGTTTGACAAAGTTGAAATGGATAATGCCATTCAATCTGCTTTAGTTGAAATGAATAACTTAAAAATAACTGGAAAGAAAGTAACACCATACTTATTAAGCAAAATAAATGAAATTACAAAAGGTCAAAGTTTAGAGTCTAATAAACATTTAGTTTATAATAACTGTAAACTTGCTGCATTAATTTCAAAAGAATTAAAAAAACTATGAAACATATAATTAGATATTATTATTGGATTGTTCTTTTATGGATTATATTAGTTTTAATATTTTTCAAACTCTATAATAATTTCTATTTTCGAAATAATGAATCAATTGTTTTTGTTGTATTATTATTGATTGTCCCCCTTACTTTAACAATAATAAAAAAAGTAGTTCATAGGTTAAATATGAACTACTTTCTTAAGATAAAAAACAATTATTTTGAACTTTTAGAAAAAGAGATACATGATAGCTTGATTAAAGAACTAAAAACAATTACAAATATTAACATTGTCGGAAATCATATATATTTTGGAAATGATTATCAAGGTATTATTATTTATGAAGAAACTTATTTAGAACTAAAAATAGTTAATACTCATGTTAGTTATAAATATTATTATGGTAAAACTTTAAATGATTTAAGTTTATTTGATCGTACAGGATTTGAAAATAAAGATCCAAAAGTTCTTTGTACAGAAGTTTTAATACTGATAAAAAGTTTAATTAATAAAGAATTAGAATATTGTGAATTAAGAAAAGGCAAAAAAGTATTATCAGTAAAGATGTCATATAATGATATTTTAAAGTATTCCTATCACTTAAAAAATAGTAAAAAAAGCATAAAATTTAATTATAAAAGAACAATATTTTTGTAAAAAAAACTTTGAAAAGATTAAAATTCTTTTCGGAGTTTTTTTATTTTTTCCTCAAAAAAAGCGTTTTCAGCAAAAATTCAGTTTTTAATTCTTTACATATATGTAAAATGGGTGTATAATAAGATAAATAAAAAATGATAAAATATCGTATTAGGAGGTAAAAAATATGGTTAAAAAAAGAATACTAATATTTATTTTTATGATTATTGGCCTATTTTTTATAAATGGATGTAATAAAGAAAACAATGAACCTGATGGAGTAAAGGTTATTTATAACCTTGAAGGAGGCACATTTCAAAACTGTACACTTCCAATTAAACAATATTATCAGTATGATGGGAATAATTGTTATATTAAAGATCCACAAACTTTATCTAAAGATAAAATTATAAAGTCTGGTTATACATTAGAAGGTTGGTATACAGAAAATACATATCAGAATAAATGGGATTTTGAAAAAGATTCAATTACTGATAAAGGTATTACACTATATGCTAAATGGGAAAAGATAATTAAATATACTTATAATGTATGTTATTATGATGAAAATAACCAATTACAAGTAATTAATAGTTATTCTGTAGAACCAGGTGAAAAGTTTGAAGACTGGGCTAAATATGCCGAAAAAAGACCGAATTATACACCACTTGGCTATTATGATGAAAATGAAAATCCTTGGGATGAAAACTTTAAACATCCTGGAGGGGAAACTGATACTGCTGTAAATGTTATTGTTAAGTATCTAGAAGGTGAGTATGCAATTGTATCAACTGCGAAAGAGTTAAAGAAAAGTTTAAATAAAAATATTTATTTAGTAGCAGATATTGATTTACAAGGAGAAACATTTAGTTTTGCGGATTACAACAAAATCTTTATGGGTAATGATCATAAGATTAGTAATTTTAAAGTTAAATATGATTCTTCACTTACTGGATTAGTAAAAGATAGTGAAGATGAAAGTTTATTAAATTTATATATTGGTATTTTTGATAATATCAAAGATGCTACTATTCAAAATGTAACATTTGAAAATGTTATTTATGAAGTAAATACATTTAATTCAAGAATTAATAAAATAGTTGTTGTTCCACTTGCGAATAAAATAACTAATTCAAAAGTTTCAAATGTCACAATAAAGGGTAACTATAGTTATACAATGTTACCAAAAGATCCATTCAATAAAGATACTGATTTAATTTACTACACAACAAAAGAACAAATCAGTGTTGAAATTGATAGTGAATCACAACTAAATAATATTGAAATTATAATTAATACAGGAGAAGAAGACAATGAATAAGAAGTTAATTAAAAAAATTGTGTTTATTGCGATTGCCGTTGTTGCGGTTGCAGTGGTTACTTTAATTGTGGTTAAAGTAATTCAAAATAACAATAAGAAAAATGTTTATGATAATGAATCAGATGCTTTAGTATTTTCTACTCTAGAAGTTGATAAAGTATTTAATCCATTCTTTAGTACATCAGCTACTGACTCATCAGTTGTAGGTATGACACAAATTGGAATGCTTGGAAATGATGAATTTGGTAAAGTAGTTTATGGTGATGATGAAGCAGTAGTTACAAAAGATTTACAAATTGTAACTGTTGGTGAAAAAGATATTGATCAAATTACTACATATTACTTTGTATTAAAAAATAACGTACGTTTTTCAAATGGATCTTATTTGACAATCAAAGACGTATTATTTAACTTATATGTTTATCTAGATCCTGTATATAGTGGTTCTAGTACAATCTATTCTACTGATATTGTTGGTTTAAAAGAATATAGAACTCAAGCATCAGACGAAGATGAAACAGAACAAGAAAACTTTAAAGTAGCTTTTGAAAATGAAGCAACAAGTAGAATCCAATCTTTAGTTTATGCTGATATGGATATTAATTCAAAAAATGATTACACAAATGTTAATACATATAGAGAAGCGTTAGTTGATTATTTAGAATCACTTAAAGATACTTCTGCTTACGAATCAAATAAATATATTGTAAAAGATTTTGATAAAACAATCGAATTGTTTAGAAAAGAATTAGAAACAGATTATAGTAACTCAATGAACTCATATGAAGATACAGTATTTACTGATGATAAAGGTAATGTTCATAAAGGTTTATTTACAACTGACGTAGAAGTATTCTTATACAATGAAGGTTATATTAAATGGGACAAAAAAGCTGCTGAATTGACTAATTCATTTGGTAGTGTGGAAGAAGCAAAACATTATACAAAAGAACAAGCTATTGATTTTGTATTCAATGCGATGATGCCTGCAAAATTATCAGAAGTAGTTACTTATTGGATGACATCAACTGAATTATTTAATTTTATTGTATTTGAAGCAATGGAAAATTATTATCAAGGTGATGTAGTTAGAGAATATCAAAATATTTCAGGTATTAAGTTTGCAAACAAAGATAATCCAGTTACAGTAAATGGTGTTGAATATGGTGTTCCACAATATGATGAAAATGGTGTTATTAAACAAGATTCTTATGAAGTATTAAGTATTGCTATTCATAATATTGACCCTAAAGCAATTTGGAACTTCTCATTTGCGGTTGCTCCAATGTATTACTATTCTGATGAAGAACATATTAATGCATTCGACTTTGAATCTAACTTTGGTGTGGAATATAGTTCACAAACATTCATGAATGAAGTTGTTAAAAATCCAGCTAAAATTGGTGTTCCTGTAGGTGCTGGTGCATATGCTGCTAGTAAAGCATCTGGTGGTATTGAAAATATCACAGCTGCTGATTTCTATGACTTAGGTGTAATTTATTTCGAAAGAAATCCATACTTCATTATGGGTGAAGCTAAAATTAAGAAATTAAGATTCCAAGTTGTATCATCTGCACAAATGTTAAATGCTTTATATAACGGTGAAGTTGACTTTGTAGAACCAAACGCAAAACCTGAAACAATTGCAGAATTGGACGGTAAAAAAGAAAATGGTATTGGTAATACATCAATTCAAACATCTGGTTATGGTTATATCGGTATTAATGCTGGTAAAGTTCCTAGTATTTATGTAAGACAAGCTATTATGCATTCAATTAATACTCAAGAATGTGTTGACTATTATCAAACAACAGCTGAAGCAATTTATCGTCCAATGTCTAAATCAAGTTGGGCATATCCAGAAAACTGTACTCCATATTATCCATATATTGGTGGAGTTATTCCAGAAAATCTAGATTTGGTTAATCCAAATTATGTAGATTTTATCGAATCTATTGGTAAAACTTCTGGTCAAAAATTAACAGAAGAAGAACAACATGCTTTCTTAAGATATTTAATTGTTGAATTAGGCGGTTATGAAGAAGGTTCAGATGGAATCTATTATAAAGGTAAAGATAAATTAAATTATACATTTACTATTGCTGGTCAAGAAACTGACCACCCTGCTTGGAGAGCAATGAATCATGCGATGGAAATTTTAAATAAAGTTGGCTTCAATGTAAAAGTTGTAACTGATGCTAACGCCTTAAGCAAATTATCATCAGGTGCTTTAACAGTTTGGGCTGCTGCTTGGGGTTCTACAATTGACCCTGATATGTATCAAGTTTATCATAAAGATTCAAATGCAACTTCAACTCTAAACTGGGGTTACAAACAAATCTTAAATCCAAATAGTACAATGTATGAATATGAAAAAGGTCTAATTGAAGAATTATCAGAATTAATTGATGACGCTAGAGAAACTAATGATCAAACAAGACGTGCTGAATTATATTCACAAGCATTAGATATCGTAATGCAATTAGCTGTTGAATTACCAACTTATCAAAGAGACGACTTATATGCATATAACACTGATAAAATCGATACTTCAACATTTACTCCTGAAGCTGAATTATCACCATATAAGGGTTTGACTGGTGATATCCATAAAGTTTCATTAGTAACAGAAAAATAAAATATAGAAAATAAACTATACTCCTTATGGTTTATTTTCTACCATAAGGAGATAGAAAATGTTTAAATATATTGTTAAACGATTGGCTATTTCTGTAGTAATCTTGCTAGGTGTATCAATAATTATTTATACTATGGTTAGAATGATGCCCACCGATTACGTCGATAACAAATATGCCAGTCAATTACAAAGTGGTACTATTAATCAAGAAGATATAGACCATTTCAAAGAATTATACGGAATAGGGGATACAAGTTTTAAGGGGATTGTTGGAGGTTACTTAAAATGGATTGGTAACCTTTGTAAAGGTGACTTAGGGTTATCATTTAAGTATGAAAAACCAGTTGCACAAGTAATAGGTGAGAATATGTGGATATCGTTTGCGATAGCTGTTATTGCAACTATTCTCCAATTCTTAATCGCAATACCTCTTGGTATTAGTAGTGCAACTCACCAATATTCAGTTAGAGACTATGCGGTAACAGTATTTACAATGATTGGTATATCACTTCCTACATATTTCTTTGCCGCAATCGTTATTAAATTATTCTCTGTTAATTTAGGATGGTTCCCATCTAATGGTCTTCTATCCGCAACCGCCAATTATCCGGATACATTTATGGGGAGTATGCAAAGATTAGGTGATATTGCTCACCACTTAATATTACCTATATTAGTAACAGTAATCTTATCAATTGGTGGATTAATGAGATATACAAGAACAAATACATTAGAAGTATTAAATGCTGATTATATTAGAACAGCTAGAGCTAAAGGCTTATCTGAAAAAACAGTTATTTATAAACATGCTTTTAGAAATACTATGATTCCATTAGTTACTTTACTTGCAGGTATTTTACCATCATTATTTGGTGGTATGATGATTACTGAACAAGTATTTGGTATTGATGGTATTGGTCGTTTAGCTTATCAAGCATTAAGAGAAGGAGATATTCCATTTGTAATGGGATATAATATGTTCTTAGCAATCCTAACAATTATTGGAACATTATTCTCCGATATTATGTATTCAGTTGTTGACCCTAGAGTCAAACTTGGAAAGTAGGTGATTTAGATGAGTGAAAATAAAATACCTACTGAAGTTGTTGAAGTAGAAGAAACAACAATTGAAACAAAAGAAACATTTAAAGAAATGAGTCCAATTAGATTAATTTTAAGAAGATTCTTTAGATCTAAATTATCTTTAGTTGGCTTAATTATGTTAGTATTATTATTCTTATTCTCATTTTTAGGTCCTGTGATTTATCAAAAATGGGGAGAAGAAACAGTTGATAGAAGAGAAGTAATTCAACAAATTACATCGACTTATACTTATATTGATGAAAATGGAAAAGAAGTTAAAGTTACACAAATCTTAGAACATACAGCTACTATTAATTCATATGCTAATCCTAGTAGTGAACACTTACTTGGAACTGATGATAATGGTATGGACGTATTTGTAAGATTAATGTATGGTGGAAGAATATCATTACTTATTGGTTTTATTGTTGTCATTTTAGAAACATTAATTGGTGTAGCATTAGGTGGAATATCTGGTTACTTTGGTGGTTGGGTAGACCAATTAATTATGCGTATAGTTGATATTTTTAACTGTATTCCAACACTTCCAATCTTATTAATAGCTTCCGCATTAATTGATTCATGGAATCTTGATGCAGACCAACGTATATATATTTTAATGGTTATTATTACAATATTTAGCTGGAGTGGAGTTGCTAGAATGGTTCGTGGTCAAATTCTTTCTTTAAGAGAACAAGAATTTATTATCGCAACCGAAGTAATGGGACTTCCAGTTTGGCGTAAAATCTTTAAACATTTAATTCCAAATGTTATGCCTCAATTAATTGTATCAATGACACTTGGTTTAGGTAGTGTTATTTTATACGAATCTACATTAAGTTACTTAGGTTTAGGTGTTCAATTACCTAAAGCTGCATGGGGAACAATGATAGCTACAGCGAATGATCCACAAGTACTAAATTATCATGCTAATATGTGGTTACCAGCCGGCTTTATGATTGTTATTGCTGTACTTGGATTTAACTTTGTTGGTGATGGATTACGTGATGCCATGGATCCAAAGGCTAAGAAGTAGGTGAAGAGTATGAAAGTTAAAAAGACAAATTATATTTCTTTAAAAGAAAGCAGACAAATAATTAAATACAATATTCAACAAATGAAACATTATGAGGCATTAAAAAGAAGAAATGTTGAACCAATTGAATATACAGTAAAAATGAAAAATCCTAATAACATTATTGAAATTGATAACTTAAAAACTTGTTTCTTTACTGATAATGGAACAGTTATGTCTGTAAATGGTGTATCATTCGATATTCCAAAAAATAGTATTGTAGGTGTTGTTGGTGAATCAGGTTGTGGTAAATCAGTTACATCGTTATCAATTATGCAATTAGTACAATCTCCTCAAGGACAAATTATTGATGGTCAAATTCGTTTTAATACAGATGAGGTTAGTCTTGATGAAAAAGGCAATAAATTAGCTTATGATATAACTAAAATGCCTACTCAACATATGTATAATATTCGTGGAAAAGATATTACTATGATTTTCCAAGAACCAATGACTAGCTTAAATCCAGTTTTCACAATTGGATATCAATTAGATGAAGTATCATTTATTCATAATCCCGAAATTCAAAAAGAAGAAGCTAAGAAACACAGTATTGAAATGTTAAATAAAGTTGGTATTTCAATGCCTGAAAGAGTATATAGTTCTTATCCTCATGAATTATCTGGTGGTATGAGACAAAGAGTTATGATTGCGATGGCACTTGCAGGTAATCCAAAATTAATTATTGCGGATGAACCAACAACTGCTTTAGACGTTACAATTCAAGCTCAAATCTTAGAATTACTTAAAGATTTACAAAAGAAAGAAGGATGCTCAATTATGTTAATAACTCATGATTTAGGAGTTATTGCAGAAATGGCTGATTATGTAGTAGTAATGTATGCTGGTAAAGTAATTGAAAAAGGTACAGCAAAAGAAATCTTCCATAATCCAATGCATCCATATACAATTGGCTTACAAAAGAGTAAACCATTAATCACATCTAATTCTAACGAACCTTTATATTCAATTCCAGGTCAAGTTCCAAGTCCTATTAACTTACCTAATAATTGTTATTTCAAAGGTCGTTGTACTAAATGTATTAATAAATGTAATGGAGAATATCCAAAAGAAATTAAAGTAAGTGATACACACTATGTATCTTGTTACTTATATGAAGAAAGTGAGGAATAGTTTATGGCAAATGAAACTACTTTCGAAAAAGATATTATTTTAGAAGTTAAGAATTTAAAAAAATATTTTCCAATTGAAAGATCATTCTTTGGGAAACCAATTAAATTTTTAAGAGCTGTAGATAATGTTAGTTTTACTTTAGAAAGAGGAAAAACAATTGGAATTGTTGGTGAATCTGGTTGTGGTAAAACTACACTTGGTAGAACTATTTTAAAGCTTTATGACAATGATGGTGGACAAATATTATTTAAAGGTAACGATATAACAAACATCTCTAGTAGTCAAATGAGAAAATATCGTACACAGATGCAATTAATATTCCAAGATCCATATTCTAGTTTACCACCTAGAATGACTATTGGTAATATTATATCTGAAGCAGTTAAAGTACATAATATTGTTCCTAAAGAAGAAGTATTAGAATATGTATTAGATATAATGGATAAATGTGGTTTACAACAATCTTATTTTGATCGTTATCCACATGAATTTAGTGGTGGACAAAGACAAAGAATTTGTATCGCAAGAGCACTTGCGGTAAAACCAGAACTTGTTATTTGTGATGAACCTGTTTCTGCACTAGACGTATCGATACAAGCACAAATTATTAACTTATTAAAAGAATTACAAATTAAAAATAACCTAACATATATGTTTATTTCACATGATTTATCAGTAGTTAAATATATTACAGATCAAATTATGGTTATGTATTTAGGAAATGTCATGGAGTATGGAGATACAGATGAAATATTTGACAATCCATTACATCCATATACTAAGGCACTTTTCTCTGCTGTTCCTGTGCCTGATCCTGATTTTAAAATGAATAGAATAATACTTAGTGGAGATATCCCTTCACCTGCGAATCCTCCACTTGGTTGTAAATTCCATACAAGATGCAAAGAATGCATGAATGTATGTAAATTTAAAGAACCAGAGTATTTAGAAGTTAAACCTAATCATTTTGTTAATTGTCACTTATTCAATGAAGAAGTTATGAATAACTTAGAAGAATATGATCGACAATATGAAGAAATGTTAGCACAAGAAAAAGAAGAAGAAAATAATGAGTAAAAAAGAAAAATATATTGATGATGGTCATACTATCTTCAATATGGACGTAGAGGGTCTTCCAAACAGAAGAGAAAAAAGACCATCAGTTGGTCTTACAAGAAAAGAAAGAAGAGCAATGATAATAGCAGCCTTTCAAAGATTTCTTCCAATTGTTTTTGGAGTAATACTTTGTTTTGGTCTAGCAATGATATTAATATATATATGGCTCAGCTAATGGAAAGGAGAAAAAATGAAAAATAAATTAATAACCTTAATTGTTTTTCTAGTCGCCTTGGTTACATGTTTTGCTTGTTCTAGTGAAAAAGAAGTTATAGAAAATACGGATAATAAACAAAATTTACAAATATTGAAAACCGATTTTAAACTTACCCAAGAACAAACATTATCTAAAATTAAAGCTGAATACTTACTAGAAAATAATGGGTACAAAGATGATGATGAATTAGTCATAATGGTTACTCTTAATGCAAAGCCTTTAATTGAGATATATAATGAACAATATTTAAGCTCTGTAAAGAATGTTGCAGAATATGCTAAGAGTAAAGATGGATTAGTTCAAGCATCAATAATAAAAAATGAACAAGATAAATTAATTATTAATTTATTAGAAAATAAATTAATCGATTCAGTTAAATATCGATATAATACAATTATTAATGCTGTAGCAGTTAGTACAACTTATGGAAACTTTAAAAAGATTAGTGAATTAACAAATGTTAAATCAACAATGTTGTCTGATACATTTAATCTTCCAAAAGCTTCAACTGATGCTTCAGCTATTGAAAATCCAGTAGATGTTTATGAAACTGGTATATATAAATCTGATAGTGTTAATTTTACTGGAAAAGGTACTGCAGTCGCAATCCTTGACTCTGGATTTGATTGTAGTCATTCTGTATTCCAAAGAGAAATAGATACTGAAATGTTAACATTTGAATACATTGAAAGTATATTAGGAAGCACTAATGCGGCATCTGAAGACTTTTATAAAGGTAGTCAACCTTTAAAAGTTACAGATGTTTATTACAGTAAAAAAATTCCTTTTGTATATGACTATGCAGATAAAGACTATGATGTATTCCCATATGATTCTGAACACGGAACACACGTTGCGGGTATCATTGGTGGTAAAGATGATACAATTACAGGTATTGCGGTTGATACACAATTAGTATTAATGAAAGTTTTTCCTGATTTAGATGAAGGTGGAAAAACTGAAGATATATTAGCAGCATTAGAAGATTCTGTTAAAATTGGTGTTGATGCAATTAATATGTCACTTGGTTCTTCTTGTGGTTTCGCAAGAGAAGAAGACAATGATCAATTAAATGCTGTATATGATGCAATTGGTAATGCAGGTATTAGTTTACTATGTGCTGCAAGTAATAGTTATAGCTCATCATTTGGTGGAGCACAAGGTGATACAAACTTTGTAACAAATCCAGATTCTGGAACTGTTGGTTCACCATCAACTTATGATGCGGCTTTATCTGTTGCATCTATTAGTGGAACAAAGAGTAAATATTTGATTGCTAGCAATGAAAGAGTTGTATTCTTTACAGAATCAAATGCAATGAATGGTCTTCCAAATGATTTCTATGAAGAACTATATAAATCACTTGGAAAAGATAAAAGTGAAACACTAACACTAGAATATGTAACAGTACCTGGTGTTGGTTTAGGTGTTAACTTTACAGCTTTAGGAGACTTAACTGGTAAAGTTGCATTAATTAGACGTGGTGATAATACATTTGAAGAAAAAGCAAAAAATGCTAAAGCAGCTGGTGCTGTAGCATGTATTATTTACAATAATATTGAAGGTAATATCTTAATGTCAATGGGTAAGAGTGATCATATCCCAACAATATCTATTTCAAAAGAATTAGGTACTGAACTTGCTAAAAAGAAAAGTGGTACTCTTACATTAAGTTACCAAAATCAAGCTGGTCCATTTATGTCAGATTTCTCAAGTTGGGGTCCAACTCCATCCCTTGGAATTAAACCAGAAATCACAGCACATGGTGGAAATATTAAATCATCAGTCCCTGGTGGAGGTTATGATGAACTTAGTGGTACATCAATGGCTACACCAAACTTATGTGGTATTGTTGTTTTAATAAGACAATATTTAAAAGAACAATTTAAAGATCAAAATTTAAAAGATAAAGAAATATCTAATCTTGCAAATCAATTACTAATGTCTACATCAGAAATTATCTTAAATGAACAAGGTAATCCATATGCTGTTAGAAAACAAGGTGCTGGACTTGCAAGTTTATATAATGCGGTAAATACTAAAGCTTATTTAACAGTAGATGGTATTGATAGACCTAAATTAGAATTATTAGATGATCCAGAAAAAACTGGTGTTTACACAATGGAATTTAATGTTGTTAACTTAACTAATACAGCATTAAAATATAACTTAGGTGTTATTGGTATGACTGAAAGTGTTTCTACATCTGATGAAGAACACGTTGCGGAAAAATCACTATTATTAACAGATGCTTTCACAGCAGAAGTAATAAGTGGTGGAACATTAAATGGTAAAGTTGTAACTGTTAATGCAAATGAAACTTGTAAGATTAAAGTAGTTTATACTTTAACAAAAGAAAATAAAGAATATATTGAAAACTCATTCCCTTATGGAATGTATGTAGAAGGTTTTGTTGAATTAAAAGATATTAATACATTAGCTGAAAATGAAAAAGCAATTGATTTAAATATCCCATTCTTAGCTTTCTATGGTGATTGGACACAGGCTCCAATTTTCGATAAAACTTATTATGAAGTAGAATCAGAAGCTCACGATTTATCGATTGATGAAGAAGATAAATTAAAAGCTGATTATTATGCGACTACTCCATATGGATCTTATTATTATAACTATATTATTCCACTTGGAACATATCTATATGATATTGACACTAATAAATTTGATTCAATTCCTGCTTCTAAAGAACATATTGCATTATCTAATTATTTAGGTACAATTGATGGATTATCAGCAGTATATGCTGGATTACTAAGAAATTGTAAGACAATGGAATTCACAATTGTTGATAAACAAACAGGTGAAGTAGTATACGAACATACAGATTATAATGCACAAAAATCTTATTATGCTGGACAAGCATTACCTTATTATGATTTCTTAAATTTAAAATCTGCAGAATTAAAACTTGTTAATAATAGACAATATGAATTTAGGATGACTGGTTTATTAGATTATAAAGATGGTGGTGTTAAATCAAACATTCGAAATACATTTAGTTTTGATTTTTATTTAGATGATGAAGCTCCTATCTTGAATGAAGTTGAATATTCTAAGGAATATGATAAATCATTAAAGAAAGATCGTTATTATATTACATTAAGTATTTATGATAATCATTATGCTCAATCTATTACACCAATTATTTTTACATCTAGTTCAAGTTATACTTTCTTAACAAAAAATCCAATTCCTATTTATAGTGAAAAAGGACAAACTTCAAAAGTTAAATTTGAAATAACTGATTATTTAGAAGATATATATAGTGATTCAATTGTAACAAATGCATTAGCTTTTGCAATCGATGACTATGCTTTAAACTCAGACATTTATATTTGTCAATTGCCTGGTACTGATGGTGATTTTAAATTTACAAAGGATGGTACAATGGATGGAACTGATTTAATCATTCTTCCAATGTATGAAAATGAAGCAGTTGATTTAACAAAATATTTAGCAACAAAAGATGAAAATGTTGATGCTGATAAAGATTACTTAAAATACTTAGAATGGATTTCTTCAAATGAAGAAGTTGTTCAAGTAAAAGATGGAATTGTGAAAGGTATAAAAGCTGGTAAAGCAACAATTACAGCAAGAGAAAATCTTTATGGCAAACAAGCAGTAGTAATTATAAATGTTAAATCAAGAACTACAAATAATAGAGTTAATAAAGATGAAACAGTTAGTGAAGATGTTAATAAAACTAAAATTGAAGAAATAAGATTCTCATATTTTGATACATTATTTGCTTATTCAAGGGCTGCTCAAACAAGTGAAATTGGTGCAACCGGAGATAGAAAATATTTATCAAGCCTACCTAGTGGAGTTGCAATGTATCCTGGTGAAAGTATTCAATTAAGTTATGATTTAGATCCTTGGTATGCGGCAGATAATTATGAATTAACATATGTAAGTAGAAATCCAAGTATTGCTGAAGTAGATCAAGATGGTATTGTTAAAGGCCTTAAAGAAGGTAGTACAATTATTGAGCTTCGTGTTAAAGGTTCTAACTTAATCGCAACTCTAAATATTACAATTAAGAGTGAATTTGTTATTGAAAACAGAACATTAATTGCATATAAAGGATTAGGTGGTCCTGTTGTAATTCCTGATGATGAAGGTATTTTATATATTGGTGCTTATGCTTTCTGTTTATATGATACAGATAATTCAGTAATTCTTACTGAAGAAGATTATGATGCTAATAAAATCCCATTAATGAATACATCTGTTACTTCAGTTGTTATTCCAGATGGTGTTGAAGAAATTCAAAAATATGCCTTCTATAATTGTAAAGCATTAGAAAGTGTAACAATTCCCGAATCAATCAAATTTATTCGCGAATTTGCTTTCTATGGTAATGAATCATTAAAAACATTTGATTTCAAAAAGACTCAAGCAATTGGTAGAGAAGCATTTGGTAATTGTGTAGAATTAAAACTTGAAGAAGATCAATTTACTAAAATCTATTCAATGGGTGCTAGAGCTTTTGCGGGATGTACTTCCTTAGAATATGCTGATTTAACTGCATTAAGAAATGCTGGAAAAGAAGTATTTAAAGATTGTACTGCTTTAGAAACAGTTGTATTTGGTAGACATACTAAACTATCTTACGCAATGTTTGTTAATAGTGGTATTAAAGAAGCTAATTTATATGAAACAATTGAAATTCCAGAATTCTGTTTTGCACAATGTGCAAGTTTAACAAAAGTTGTTTTAAATAATTCATTAATTGAAATTAAAAATGGTGCATTTAGTGAATGTACAAGCTTAACAGAATTTACATTTAAAGGTTCTGTAGATACAATTGGTGAACAAGTATTCTATGCAACTAATAAATTAGAAAAGATTACTCTTCCAAATTCTAAAGTTAAACTTGGAGCTTATGCATTCCACGAATGTAGTGAATTAGAAGAAGTTCATTTCCAAGAAAATACTTATCTTGAAGATGTACTTGGTACATTATTTGATGGTACTAATTTAACAAAGTTTGTTGTTGATACAAATAACTCATACTATTCAACTAATAGTGAAGGTAATTTATTATTAAATAAAGATCAAACAAAGATTATTTTAGCAGCCAGTGCTATTGACTATAACGATCTAGTAATTGATTCAACAATTGCGGAAATTGGTAATTCAGCTTTTGCTGGTAGCAATGTTAAAACTGTAACAATTAGTAATATAAATACAGTTATTGGGGATTATGCTTTTGCAAACTGTGAAGAATTAACAAAAGTAATATTACCAGTTAATAATAATATTACTATTAAAGCTAGAAGTTTTTACAATGATAAAAATTTACTAGAAGTAGAAAATTTACAATTTGTGAAAAATGTTGGCAGTTATGCTTTCGCTTCATCTGGTATTAAAACAGCTAATATTGCGGATAACGCAGTATATAGTGAAGGTGTATTCTACCAAGCAGCTTTAGAAAATGTAACTATTGGTGAAAATGCTCAATTTGGTTTTGCTTGTTTCCAAGAATGTCGTAGTCTTGTAAAAGTTAATATGCCAGAAAATGGTGGAGTACACATTGGTGAACAATGTTTCTTAAATTGTGTACAATTAAAAACTATTGACCTTTCTAAAACAGATGATACAATTGAAAAATATGCATTTTATAATTGTCAAGAATTATTAAATGCCCACTTAACAAACGTAAAAAATATTGGTGATTATGCCTTTAGTGATTGTGTTAAATTATTATATGTTACAGTACCTGTTGTGGAAAATATTGGTGCAGGGGCGTTCTCAAGAACTAGCACATACGCAGGCGGTGGTGCAATATTCACAGAGTTATTATTGCCAAATACGCTAAAAACAATTGGTGATGGGGCATTCTTAGGATGTGAAAAACTTGTAGAAATTGAAATTCCATCTAGTGTAACATCAATTGGTAATTACGTATTCTCATATTGTATAAGTTTAGAAGAGGTTATATTACCAGATACAATTGATACAATTGGCGAATATACATTTGCTGGTTGTTCAATGCTAAATAAAATTAATTTAGAAAATATTAAAACATTTGAAATGTATTCATTTATTTCTTGTGCATCTTTGGAAAATGTTGATTTAAGTAGTGTTGAATTAGTTAAAGAAGGTGCATTTGCGGATACAGAAATTAAAGGAGATTTAAATACTCCTAATTTAAAAGAAGTTGAAAAATATGGTTTCCAAGGTGCTGCTTTATCAAGCATTGAGGCTCCTAATCTTGAAAAGATTGGTTATTATGCTTTCCAATATAATGAACATCTCGTGAATTTTGTTTTCTCTAACAAATTAAGTTCAGTAGGAAGTGCAGCATTCAATGGATGTACAAGCTTAGAAAGTTTTGCTTATTTTACAAATGAAGGAACACAAAGTAATGGTTCTATAAATGATTATGCTTTAATTGAAAAAGGTAATCTATATACATATATGGAAAATGGCAAATTACAATTAACTGCAGTTCCACAAGCAAGTAATGTTACTACATTAGAAGTATTAGAAGGTACTGCGAGAATTGATTTCTATGCAGGTAATGAAAATAAAAATGTTACAAAAATTGTATTACCAGATTCACTAGAAATAATCGGTAATTATGCATTCTATGGATATGACTCATTAAAGACTGTTGAATTTAAATCATTTACAGCTCCTAAATTAGAAGACTCATATAATGATAAAGCCATTCTAGAAGAAGGAGATCCTGGATATGATATTATTCATAATCAATATGAATTATTTGGATTAGAATTATGCTATTTTAACTTTATTGATTTAGTTGGTAAAAAAGAATCTATTGAAATGGTATTACCAATTAATACTAATTTAGTCGGATATGATTCATTAGTATATTATATATATTTTGGTAGTGTAGAAGATGCTGGCCATAATAATTATCTTGCTAAAGAAGAAAATTTAATTAAATTCTATGAATATGCAAGAGAGATTGCAGGTTTAGAAAACATTGTTATTGCTAATGAAGAATTAGTAGATAATGCAATAAAATGTTATAAAGCTATTAAACAAGATCCTACACTATTTGGATATGATATAAATGAATATTATCAATTAATAGAAACAGTAGAATCTGCAAAACATGAAATTAGAGAAATAAAAATACGTAATGCTAAGAAAGCAGTACGTGAAGTTAATGAATTATTAAATGCTTTACCTAGTGAATATAGTGATGAAATTATAGATGAATTATTAAATATAAATAAAAAATTAAGTAATTTAACTCTAGATGAAAAAGCATTATTAGATTTAAATAACTATGAAGATTTATATAAAGCTTATGAAAAAGCACATAAAGTAGAAGAGGAAATTCCTAATACAGGTGATGATACAACTGAACCTAAGAAGATTCCTTGGATATTAATAATATCTATATCTGCTGGTGTGTTAGTTGCTGCAGGTGCAAGTGTTCTTGTAGTTATATTATTAAAGAAAAAAGGAGGTAAGAAAGATGAAGAAATTAATTAAAGTATTTCTACTAATCTTCGTGTTGTTTTTCACAATTGCTTGTGGCGAAGAAAAAGTTCTTACTACTCCTACAAATATTGTATTAGACAAAAATGGTGTATTGACTTGGGATGCAGTTCCTAATGCAACATCATATAAAGTTTTAATAAATGATGAAGAGATTGAAGTAACTACTCCATTTTATGTTGTACCTAATATGAAAATAGATATGGTATATAGCATAACAGCTTATGCTGAAGGTTATGAAAAATCTCCTACTAGTGCTCCACAAATCTATACTGCACCAAGTATAGTTGTTCCAGATCCTACTAATAAGGATATCGTGGTCGCTATTAGTGGTTCTTCAGAAATAAGAAGTGGTAAATCAATCACTTTAAAAGCAACTGTAACAGGAGCTGAAGATACTACTGTTACATGGTCTATTAAAAGTGGTAGTGAATATGCGACAATAGATCAAGAAGGTATATTAACTGCTACTAAAGTTTCAAATGAAGAAGGTAATAAAGTCATCGAAGTAATTGCTGCTAGTAATGAAGATAATAACTATTATGGTAGTAAAATTATTACAATAGTTACTAAACCAGAACTTACTCAAGAAATGTTAGATGTAATTGCTAATGAAGATTATTTATCATTTGAAGGATATATTAATGTTAATTTATATCCATATGAATCTAACAAATTATATTCAACTACATCAACATCTGTAAGAACTGCATTAGATGGTGAATACTGGTATGCTGAATATGAAAACGGTGATACTTTAACAAAGATGGGATTATATTTTAAAAATCATAATAACATTGCTTGTCAAGTTGGTGTTAACTTTATGAATGTTGAAGAATATGAACCTGCATTAGATAATAAAGGTGATCCAATTAGTTGGGAAGAATATGGTTTATATAATAACTTTAAAGGATTAAAGGTAAGTGATTTTGAATTTGACACTGAAATATGGCGTTGGAAATACGTTGGTAGTGACGAATCATTAGATGATAGATTAATTGCTTCTGCTAATCCTTATGAATTTAAAACTAATGGTTTCTCTTTAATTATTGAAGAAGGAGAAATCATGGGTATTTATGCAATAAGTAAAGATGACTATACAATTGTTGAACAATATAGAGCTGTTCAAGAATTAATAGTAGCTATTAATTATGGCGAAGAAAATGTAAAAGTAACAAAAATTCCAAAGTTTGTTTTTGATCAAGAAAAACATACTTTATTAAAAGAAGCTATTGAAAATATGCAAAATTTAGAAAGTTATTCAATGACTTTCAATCAAGTAACAGGTTCTAGTATTTCTAGTGGTTATACACAAGAAGGATTCACCGAAATAATTACTAGTGATGATTGTTATTTTGTTCCACACACTATTTCTTATGATAAATATGGAAAAGAAGTATATACACCAATAAAAAATTCTGCCTATGGATATCATAAGTTTAGTGAAAATTTATACAATGCATATTTTGAAGAAGAAGATAAAGACAAGAATAGTTTAGGATTTAAGGCATCACGTGCTTATAATGACGATTTCAGTAAAGCAAAGCCTACATTTGCATTTGCTCCTGAAATATATACTGAACGTTATGTAGATGACAAAGAGGGAACTACTACTTATTATGTAAATGATATTATGTCTGCTGTTGCATCAACATATTATTATGGTGTTGGTAATGATATTCAATTATATGGTTTATTCGCAACAGTTGGATATATATCTGCAACTGAAGATTTTACTCCATATGTAGTAGTAGATAATGAAACTAAAATGATTGTCGAATCTGGTTTCTATTTCTATTTAGGTTATTTATATGGCATAATTGAAATTGAATATTATGGGTTCAATGAATCATTTATTCCAGAAGATGTTTCAATATCTTTTGAAAAAAGAGAAGTTCCAACATCATGGAGTCAACTTGAAATTTATAAATCAAGTGTATCTGGCAATACAGAAGATGATGAAGCATTCAATGCAGTCGATATGTTTAAAGAAGTATTTAAGATTGAAGAAGGACAAGAAGCAGAAGATACATTCTTAAGTGAATTACCATTCTTTGGTATACCACTTGGTGATACTTTTGGATTTGGATTAACTTCTTATCACAGAGATAGTAATAAGGTAAATCATGAATGTATTTCTTTATATTACGATGTTCCTTTAGATGTCGATTATTCGATTGATTCTTCACTTAAAGCTGTCGAAGATTATTTAATATCTTTGGGCTTTGTAAAAAATGATGCTAATGAATTTAGTAAGGGAAATATATGTGTTGCTCCAGTTGATTCAAGTTTGGATTTATTCATTTATGTTTGGAAAATATAATTACAAAGAAAGGAAGAAATAAAAGATGAAAAAATCAATATTTAAAATATTCTATTTATTATTACTTGTTTTCTCTGTATTTGCTGTTGTTGGATGCGGTGATGATAAAGATCCTCAAGAAGTATCTATCACTTTTAATGCTCCAACCACAACCATTACAAAAGGAGAAACAATAAAATTAGATGTTAAAGTAACTGGTTCAGATGATACAACTTATCAATATGTAATTTCTGATCCAAGTTTAGTTAAAATTGAAAATGACACATTATCTGTAATTGATGATGTTACTGCAGATCGTACAGTTACAGTTATTGTATTCGCTAATGCTGATGCTAGCAAAAAAGAAACAAAAGTATTTACAGTTAAATTTGCTGAAGAAAAATCAGTAGAAATTACTACTCAAAGAAATACTATTACATTTGGTGAAACAATTGCATTAAATGTAGCAGTTAAAGGTTTTTCTAATAGTGCATATGGATGGTATATTTCTGATACATCTATTTTAAAAATCGATAACAATGTATTATCAGTATTAAAAGATGTTACAGTAGATACTGTAGTAACTATTAAAGCATTCTCAGTTGAAGATAATTCTGTATTTGATGAAAAACAAATTACTGTAAAAGCACCTACTTCATTAGGAAGTATTACAATTAGTGCAGCAAGTGATACTATTGCAGAAGGAGAAGAAGTATTACTAAGTGCTATAGTTACAGGTGTTGAAGATACTACTTATACTTGGTCTGTTTCTCACGAAAACTTAGTTAAGATTGAAAATAATGTTTTGAAATTAATCGGTACTGTTAAGGTAGATACAAACATTACTGTTACTTGTACAGCAAATGGTGATGAAAGTTTATTTAAATCAAAGACAATAATAATTAAAGCTCCTATTATCCCAGGACAAGTTGGTGAATTAACTTCAGATTTAATTGCTGAAGTAGCTAATAGTAATATTACAATAAGTGGTGTTGTTACTAATAAATATACAGATTTTAATAATACATTTAATAGTAAAACTACTAGAATGGATTCATTAGTAATGATGAGTACAGGTAGATGGTTTGGTCAATGGAATTACCAAAATGATACTGAAAATATTATTGCTAATAATTATCGTAAAGGTGAACAAGATGGTATAAAGAATTCTGCTGGTGTTGCGGGTCATGCATTAGAAGAATTATATATTAATAAAAATAATGAAGTTGCCTCAAAAATGATTAAAGACTATATGAGTATTCCAGCTGTTTGGGAAGCTCAACATTTATGGAATCATTTAGGTAATTTATCAATTGAGAAGTTTACTTATAATTCTGAATTATTAAGATATGAATATAACATTGATTTAAAGAACATTGAAGATTTATACTTAATGACTTATTTATCATATTGTTTAACACCAATGTTAGAAGATACTTTACATTATTTTGCATTCGTAATTGAAGAAGGCAAGATTTCAAAGATTATTGCAAGAACTGAAATTTTATATTATGGTTCAGAAACTGCTGAAGAAGCTAGTGCAATGAGTGTTACTGAATTAGAATTATCTATTCATAATGTCGGTAATACTGTTGTTCCTAATCCTCAAACATTTGAAGCTCCAGAATATGTAGAATTATTAGAACAAGCAATACAAAAAATGCATAATGCAACTAACTATACTTACAGAGCTGTAGATACTACTACTTATGCTCCATCTGGTGATTCTGGTGAGTATGAAATTTCTGCTAGTGCTACAGAAGGTGCAACTATTAAGTTTGCTCCTAGAACTACTTTAATTGGTTCTGTTTCATCTAATAAAGTGGCAAATAACCAATCTGCAACAGGTACAGTAGGAGAATTCGGTCAAGTGACAGAAAATGCGATATTGATCGCAAATACAGGCAAATATTCATACGGAATGGATGATAAACTATATCATACTGAATATTATGGATATAAACAAAATGATGATAATACTTATGATGAATTTGAATATCAAACAAGAAAAGATCCTGTAAGTGGTGAAACTTCTGGTTCATTAACTGGTACTAGAAAAATTAAAGGAACAATTAGTGAATTACTTCCTAAATTTGAATTCTCTGCAAATATATTTGAATTTGCTGGAACTAAAGGTACAGGAAGCAATACTACTTATATCTTTGTATTAAGAGAAGGTGCAATTACAAGAGATATCGCAATGGAAGTATCAATGCATTCATACGCAGAAGATGCTGAAAGTTCAACTGATTCATTATTAACAATTGTTGTTGATGCAAATGGTAACTTAGTTTCTACTAAATATCCATATAACCTAACTGGTGTATATTATGGTGTAATTGAAACAAAATATTCTGAAGTTGGAACTACTGAAATAGCTGAAGATACATTTGATGATTATGTTCCACGTGTTTGGAGAACAACATGGGAAGAATATACATGTAAATATTATTCACCAGAACATACTTCAGCAACTTCACGTGAAGAAAATGCAGCTGTTGTTTTAAATTATGTCTTCAAAGAACACGCTGTTGATTTACCATCTCCACAAATTTTTGTAGAAGTATTTGATGATATGGTATTTGGTCCTTTCTTCGATTATCGTGAAAATGGTACAGATGCAAATGGCGAAACTATTTATAAAGAATATGTAAGTATTAATGTTGAAAGTAGTGAATTTGATGAAAATTCTAGAATTACTAATTATGAAGAATTAATGAATGAATTAATTACTGCATTACAAGAAGAAGGCTATGTATTAGATCAAAGTAATACTGATACTAGTGGTGGTCAAAGTGGTTATGGCGATAGATATGTTGTATTAACAAAAGGTCAAATTGAAATTGTTATTACTAACAATCAAACTAAGCATTTATCTATTTACTTCTATCACTTAGGTGATTGGATTTTAAATAAATAATAAACTAGGAGGATAACAAATGAAGAAATTATTTAAGTTCTTTGTTGTTATTCTTATAGCATTTGTTTTCCTAGTTGGCTGTGAAATGGGTGGTACTACTCAGACAGTAATTGAGGTAACAGCTAAACAAGATAAAGTAAGTATAAGTGATACTGAAGTATTGAATTATGATTTTAAGAGCTTATTCACAATAACAAAAGATGGTAAAAACGTAGCTGTTCTAGATAAATATTTAGATACATCAGCTATATCTACAAACGTAGGTTCTTATATAGTTACTTGCACATTTGAAAGTAAGTTTGCTTCTATCATTGTTGAGGTTAATACAGGTTCAACTGTATCATCAAACGTTGAATCAATTGATGTACAAAATGTTTATGTGAACTCTTATAATTATAAAGAATTATTTACTATAACTAGTGAAGGAAAAGATATCGAAGTATTAGATGAATACTTAGATTTATCTAATCTTAGAGCTAGTGAAGGAACGTATAAAATTTATTGTACATATCAAGGTGTGAAAGCTTCTGTAACTGTTAATGTTACAGAAGTTACATACCAATTAAAACTTTCAGAAAAGGAAATTACCGTTAAACAATCAGATGCAGAAAATTTTGATTATAAGTCTTTATTTACTGCTGTTGTTGGTGGTAAAATTCAAACAATTACTGATGATATGATAAAATCTAATGTACAAAGTGAGGTTGGAATATATCAATATACAGTAACATTAGGCGAATCTACTATGACGTTAATCGTAAACGTTATAACTGATTCCAATATTGAAATCATTAATTCTTATAAATTATTTGAAATAGAGGAAAAAGAATTACAAAACTTTGATTTTACTAGTCTATTTACAATCTATTCAGATGGCGTATCTCAAAAAGTTACAAAAGATATGATTGATAAATCAAGTCTTGAAAATAGTAGTCAAGATGGTATTTATACAATTAAAGTAAATTATACTGAAGGTAAAACAAAAGTTGTAGGAACATGTAGCATAAAAGTAATTCCTACAAGTGCTATAGTTATAACTCCAAAAAATATTGTTACTTATCCAAATGGTGAACATATTGATTTAACAACACTATTTGAAATAACACAAGGAGATAAAAAAATACCAGTTACAATTGATATGATAACTGGCACAATAGATTATTCAACTGTTGGTTTAAATGAAATAGTTATAAACTATGCCGGTATAACTAAAACTGCAATTGTTGAAGTAAAACAAGGTGTAATAATTAATTATACTAAAGGCGAAATTATTGAAATTGGCAAAGGAACATCTAAAGTTTCCTATGCATTTGAAAAAGACTTTACTGTATTAATTAACGGCATTAAATTCACTAATATAGGTAGTTATATTAATACAGAAAAAGTAGATTTTAATACTGTTGGTGAATATAAAGCAACAATTGAAATCCCATATACTGATACATCTTTAGGTTATACTAAAGATACAGTGTTTAGTAAAACAATAACTTATAAAGTTGTTGATGTAGTTTACAAAATAAAAGTTGCGAATACATTAATTACTTTACCAAGTAACACAACATCATTTAATGCATTTAGTAATTTAAGTGTAGAAATAAATGGTGTAAACCAAAAGCTAACAAATATTCCTACTCAAGTTTCAGTTATAGCGACTTATGCTAATGTTGTTTCAGATGAAATAGATTATGACTATGTTGGTGTCCAAAATGTTAAGGTTGCGGTATATGTATATGGTGTCGATAAAGCCCCTGTATATGTAGAATACAAAGTAATTATGGAATCTGAAATTGTTATTGAAACAAAAGATGTGTTTATTTTTGAAGGTAAAACATTATATACAAAAGACTTATTTAAGATAAAAGTAGGCGAAGAAGAAATTGAAGTTACTCAAGACATGATTGAAGGAAAAGTAGATACTCATAAACATGGTGTTTACCAAGTAAAAATCAATTATGAAGGAATTGAAAAAGTAGCTAATGTAATAGTATTAAATCCCGATATGGTAGGTACTTATAAAACATTATTAACAACAATTCCAGAAGGTGACTCTACTGATGAAGAAGGATATGAAACAAGCGGATCAAGCGCTAGACCTATTGGTAATTTATATATTACTGATGAAGGTGTAATATCTGTTGATGGTAAACTTGCGACTATACTTTATGGTATCGATGATAACGCTATGTATATTAAAGTTGGCGCGTATGAGTTTGAATTGTATTATGATAATGGAGTAGTAGTAATTATTCCTGAAAATGAAATTAAATTATCATATATTAATGATAAACGCCCATTAATTTACTTTAATGAAGCAAAATGGGAACTTAAAGATCATGTTACAATTAATTCATTAAGTGCACATATTTTAGAACAAGTAAGTATAGGTTATACATTTGATATATTTAATGTGATTGATAAAGAAGATAATTCTTCTAAATGGTATGCATTAGAGATAGACTTATTTGAAAAAGTATCAAGTGATACAATATATGAAGTAACTCATGGATTTGTAGAATTTGATGAGGATTTCCAAATGGAAACAGGAATTAGTTCATCAATGACTTATTGTGGTGTTGAATATCAATTTACAATGAGCTCAAATAAAGTAGGAAAAATTTTAACTGAAGATGAATTAACTAAATATAAATATTCTAATATGAGTTTTACAGGAACATTTAATGGACAAAATGCGGCTTTAACATTTAGCGCATATGAAAATATTACTTTCCAAATTGGTACTACTTTAGTATTTAGTATTACTGGTATGGAAGCAAGAAGTTTATTAAATGGTGGTATAGATTATGAAAATAATAGTTTATACTTATATAATGAAGGTAAAAATGGTAATCAACCATTTGCATATCAATTTGATTTAGATTTAGAAACAAATACATTTACTTATATTGAAAAAGATATATATTATGGTAGATATGAATCAGATACAATGTTTATATTTGTAGATGGTTATGGAAAAGGAATTATCAACTTCAATAAAGCTCAATATAAAGTATACCAATTTGAATATAAAGTAAAAGATAATCAAATTGAAATAACATATTTAAATACTAAATCAACATTTAAATATGGTCAAAGTTCAACATTATATGTTGACGCATTATTTAACACTTTAACTGCAAAAGAATTTAATGATGAATCAATAAATGGTATGGTATTAGAAAATACTCATATTATTGATGGAGCAGTAATCCATATAAAGGGATATACATTATCAACTTATTCTAATGCGGTTTTAGGTAAAAAAGCACTATTTGAATTAATTGAAATAATTACTAAAGATGGTGTCATCACTGATAATAACATTAAGACTAATATGATTAATATAAGTGATGTAAGTTTTGCTGTTAAGGGCTTTTATCATTTCTCAGTAACAGTAAATATTAACGGAAATGATGTAGTAATGCATTATGCTTTACAAATAAATTAGTTTAAAAACTATAAAGAAAGGCGAAAAAAATGAAAAAAATTAGAGTATTATTAATTACTGTATTTGCTTTATTCGTTGGCTTTTTCGTATCTTCTTGTGAATCTGCTTTTAAACCTCATGAACATACAATGGAATATCATGAAGAAGCGGCTCCTACTTGTACGGAAAAAGGTCATGGAAATTACTATGGTTGTACAACATGCCATAGAAATTATATTGATGAAGCTGGTACTGTTTTATTAAAAGATGAAGAATTATTTGTTGAAGCTACTGGTCATAAAATTGAAAAAGTAGAAGAAAAAGCTGCAACATGTTTAGAAAATGGTAACAAAGAACATTATGCTTGTGCTAATTGTCATGCCATTTATGAAGATGCTGAAGGTACTATTGTTTTATCAAATAGTCAAATAGTTATTGACTATTTAGGTCATGATAGAATTCAACATGAAGCAAAAGAAGCAACTTGTACAGAAAAAGGTCATATTGCTTATGAAACATGCTCAAGATGTGATTATACTACATTCAGAGAAACTCCTGCATTAGGACACGATGAAGTTGCTCATGAAGCAAAAGATGCTACTTGTACAGAAGTAGGACATGAAGCTTATGTAACATGCTCAAGATGTGATTATACTACATATAAAGAAGTTGCGGCATTAGGTCATGATGAAATTGCTCATGAAGCAAAAGATGCTACTTGTACAGAAGTAGGACATGAAGCTTATGTAACATGCTCTAGATGTGATTATACTACATATAAAGAAGTTGCTGCATTAGGTCATTCTTTAAAAGAAAATGCAGCTGTTGCACCTACATGTGCTGTTACAGGTAGTATTAAGCATTATGAATGTAGTGCATGCGGTAAATATTTTGAAGATGCAGAAGGAAATAAAGAATTAACAAAAGAACAATTAGTTGTTCCTACAGTTGATCATAACATTATTGAACATGCGGCTGTTGAACCAACATTAACAACTGCTGGTAATATTCAATATTGGACTTGTTCTTATTGTGATAATGTTTATTTAGATGCAGAAGGTACTATTCTTTCATCAATTGAAGAAGTTACAGTTTATGCATATCAAATTAGTGGAAGCGATAAGACTCCAGGTTATTATTTAGATCCTCGTGAAAGTTATACATTTGTAGACGCAGAAGGTAATGGTGCTTATGTATCTAATAATAAAGGTGTTGGTTCTTCAGGTGCTTACTTAGATATTTTCTTTACAGCAAGTGGTGTTGTATCATTCAACTATACAGTTTCAAGTGAATCTGGTTGGGATAAATTTAATATTTATGCTAAAGCAAATGGTGAAGCTTATAAGAATATTTTAAATAATGCTTCAGGTGAACAAAGTGGTACAATTACTTTAAATGTAGCAGCTGGTGATTATGTATATTTCCAATACAATAAAGATAGTGGTGGAAATAAAGGTAGCGATACTGTTACTATTTCTAATATTATTTTTGTAACTAATGAAAAATTTGAAAAAGTTGAAATTACATATGTTGCAAACAATGGTAGTGAAGACTCAAAAGTAGAAGTATATAAAGGTGTATCTGTAGTATTACCTGCTGAACCAGTTAAAGATGGATACTTCTTTGATGGTTGGTATGTAGATTCTGAATTAACTACTCCATTTGTTGCGGTTACAGGTGTTAGCGAAAATACAACACTATATGCTAAATATACAAAAGGTGTTGAAGTTAAATTCGAAAATACTGGTGATACAACTGTTGAAAGTGTTGTTGTAAGACCAGGTGTTGCATTTGATGCTCCAAGTGTTGTTCCAACAGCTAGTGATAAATACTTTAAAGGTTGGTTTGCAGATGAAGCTTGCACTGTAGCATTTGACTTTGCATCAGGTGTAACTGCTGATACAGTTGTTTATGCTGGATGGCGTGAACCTGTTGTATTAACATTTGATTCTAATGAAGGATCTCAAGTAGAAAGTATTTCAACTGATATCAATGTTGAAATTACATTACCTGCTAATCCTACAAAAGAAAACCATAGATTTGATGGTTGGTATACTGATGAAGCTTGTACAGTTGCATTCAATCCTGCAAATGGTATTAGTGAAAGTATAACTGTTTATGCTAAATGGGTAGAACAAGTAGTTGTTACATATATGAATGGTACAACTGTTTTAGGAACTGAAACAATTGATAAAGGTAGCGAATATTCAGTTAATATCCCTGAAGGATTTACTGAAATCGTTAAAGGTTGGTATGTTGATGCTGAATTAGAAACTCCATTTGTTGATGGTTCTATAGTTTCTGAATCTGTATCTCTTCATGCTGACATTTATAGAATTGCACCTGAAGGTGTATTAACAAGTTTCTCAAATGGTGGAACTGGTGCTAAAGATTATGAATGGATTTATGATTTAGCTAGTGATTCATTCACATCTAGTAACAGTGGAATTAGTAGTTCAAAATCTCTATTAACATTTGAGTTTGCAAAAGAATCATTTATTTCATTTGCATGGTTAGTTAATAGTGAATATAAATATGACTATTTTACTGTTAAAGTAAATGGTACTGAAGTATTAAGTACTAAGACTATTGCAACAAGCAATGGTATTGACTTTACAGGATTATTCTCTTATACAGCAAAAGCTGGTGATGTTGTTGTCTTCACATTCAGTAAAGATAGTAGTGGTAACCACGGAAGCGATAAAGCTGTTATTAGTAATTTAGTAATCAATGATGGAATTCCAAGTGCCTCAATTACATTTGATTATCAAGATGAAAATGTTGAAGATGCATCTGTTTCTGTTGATTTAAATAGTGTTATTACTGAAATTGAAAACTTTGCATCATTCGCACCTGCTGATACTGATGCAAGACACTTTGGTGGATGGTATTATGATGCTGAATGCACTAAAGCTGTTGCTGCTAGCGATGTAGTTTTAGGTAGCATTACTCTATATGCAAAATACTTATATCCTGCAACAATCACATTTGATTGTGATGGTGGAACAGAAATTGCTCCAATGCAAGTATGGACTGGTGTTGCTCTTGAAATGCCTGCTAATCCAACTAAAGATGGTTACATCTTCAGATATTGGTTAGATGAAAACGCAGAAGAGTTTGTTCCTGAAAATGGTATTACTGGTGATATTTTATTAACAGCTTACTTTGAAGAATTACCTGTTGGTTCTACAAAAGAAAAAGCTTTAGTTGCTGAATTAGTTGATGGTGTATTCTCACAAGCTAACTTAACAACTAATGAAGAATTCCAAGTATTCTATGTTAAATTTGTTGCTCCAAAATCAGATTACTTCTATTTTGATTTTGCAACATTCTCAATTACAGGTGGAACTACTACTTGGACATCTTATAGAAACTATTCAATCGTAGATGCTGAAGGTAACACTGTATTAAGTGCTACAAGTGGTGAAGAACGTGTCGAATTAGTTGAAGGTGAAACTTATTATATTATGTATAACTTAGCAAGTGGAAGTTATAAAGCTTGGGGTACATTCACATGTAATATTAAACAATTCGAACAAGACCACGCTAGCGAAGCTTTAGATTATGCATTTGGAGAAGTAATTACAACTGGTCCAACTACTTTCCAACATGGTGATCACGAAGTTGTTTACAAATATGTTGCTGAAGCTACTGGAACATTTGCTTTACATTTAAGTTCTAATGCATGGAGTGGTGTTAAAGTTTATACAGATGCTGCTTTATCAAATGAAGTATTAAATAAGAGTTCTTATGCTAAGAACACAGTATTTGACTTTGCAGTTGTAGAAGGTTCAACTTATTACATCGTATTACATCAAAACTGGTCTAACTCAGTTCTTGCAACTAATACAATGACATTTAAAGTTGTTGAATATCCACAAGGTTATGCAAAAGAAAATCCATTTGCATATCAATTAGGTGAAGTAATCACTGCTGATTTCGCTAATGGTGCAAATAACTATTATTCATTCTCAGTTACTGAAGCTGGTACTTATAAATTAGCTATTTTAACATTAGCTGATTCTAACAGTAAAACTGTTAATATTTATAAAGCTAGCGATTTAACTAAAGTTGTTTATACTTTAGCAGGCAGTGCTGCAGCTGAAAGTTATTTAGAAAATGTTGAAGCTGGCGAATACGTAATCGAGTTAAGAAATACATCTGCATCTTATAACACATCATTTACAGCTAAATTCGAAAAAGTTGCTGAAGGGTTACATTGGTCAACAGCTGCTGAAGTTGAATTAACTGATGGTGTTCAATTAAATGCAAATGCAGCAGGTTATTATTATACATTCACACCAAGTGAAACATTATGGTATTTTGTAACTCCAAGTGCTGGTAAAGTAACTATCTATGATGCTTCTAAGAAAGCATTAGGACAAACTGCTATTCAATTAACTGCAGGTACTACTTATTATGTAGTTGTTGAAGCTGAAGAAGCTATTACTGCTACTGTGTCAACATTAGTTGAATATGCTGATGGTAAATCTCCTGCTGGTGCATTTACATATAATGAAACTAATAAAGTATTAGATGTTACTACTGGTACAACTTCAATCAGCCATACAGTATACTTTAAGTTTACTGCTGAAGAAAGTGGAACATATCGTTTCTATACATGTAATAATGGTAGCGTAGATACTAGAGGTCATTTATACAGTGATCCTGAATTCTCAAGCCAAATTAGTTATAATGATGATGGACATGGTTCAGTTACTGCATTAGGTGGATACAAATATGATTTCTATTTCGAATATGAATTAGTTGCTGGAACTACATATTATGTACAAGTTAGTTATAGCATTTATACAAGTAATACAGCTACTTCAATGTACTTAGCTATTGAAAAAGCATAAAAATAAAGGGTGTTTAAAACACCCTTTTTCTTTATAATACTAGATAATTAAAAGTCTAATTACTTTATAAAATAAGCCCATTGTGGTATAATAATGCAGTATGAAATATTATGTTCCATCCTTGCTTTATTTTTAATAAAGCCTAATGACCATAATGAGGTGTACTAAATGAAGAAATATGAAGTTATGTACATTATTCGTCCTGAAGTTGACAGAGAAGCTAAAAAAGTATCTTTAAATTACAAAGCACTTCAAAAAAGCCCTAAACAATCTTTGATTGAAACTTTAAAAGTTGGCGAAAAACACAAGGCAGAAGTTGTTAAGTTTTTAAATTTTGGTGCTGTTTTAAAACTTGAAAACGGTGCTGAAGGTTTGCTTCATATATCAGACACAACCAATCTTATGGGGGTAAACATATATGAAATTGTTAAGATGGGTGAAAAAGTTGAAGTAGTTATTAAAGCTATAGACTACGAAAAATTACGTGTTTCTTTTGAACTTGAACTTAAATATTAAAAAGGTGTAAAATGCACCTTTATATGCTGATATGGCTCAGTTGGTAGAGCAATTGATTCGTAATCAATAGGTCGCCAGTTCAAATCCGGCTATCAGCTCCAAACTGCTTAATTAAACAGCAGTTTTTTATAATAAAATTAAAATTTATAAAGGCTCAGGTTTTAACTTAAAATATAGACATATATTTTATTAAATAAAATTGGTATTGACATTTAAAAAATATATGATATAATTTATATATATATATTAATATAGAGGGAAAAATATGGAAAAGAAAATAAAATTTTTAAAAAAAGTTGGAATCTTTCTCAGTTTAGGAATTTTAACTGCTGGTGGTGCTTTTTATTTAACAAACAGAGAAGCTATACATAATGATGGTTTAATTGATACTATTACAAATGTTATTAATCAAGATTTATCAAAACCACAAAACGTAGCATTTGATAATGAAACAAAAACTATTTCTTGGGATAAAGTTGAAGGTGCTACAAATTATAATGTTATAGTAAGTCATGATGGTTACATACTTTATGAAACTTCTGTAAAAGACAACAGTTTTAAAATAGATTTTAATTCTTTAGATGAAAGATTTTTTGCTGGAGATGAAATAAAATTTACTGTTCAAGCTCAAAACGAAAAAGAAAAATCTGGTAAAACATATCATAAATACGTTTTTGAAAGTCATTTTAATGAATACCATACTGAAATAGTTGATAATATAAATAAAAATTTAAGTGAATCATACACACGATACAAAGATGTTCAAAAATTTAATTTTTTAGACTTTGAAGATGGAAAAGCTTGTGGTCAAATGACAAGTACATACAGAAATAAAACATGTTTTACATTTTTTAATGTGGAAGATCAAAGATTGCAAAAAGTAACAGATTTTGAAAGTTTTTATGAAAATTTTAATAATTTTGGCAAAAGAGGTGTTGAATCACAATTTATTACAGGGTACAAAGTTGAAAACGAAGATGTTTTAAACTTTTACAAAAACAATACAGAAGGCCTTGATTTAAGCGAAGTAAAAGATATGTTTTTATACAAAGATTATGGCGATGTTGATTATAGAGCTAACTTTTATTCGTTCTGTGTACAAAAAAATGATAACAGTTACCATTTTTACAGATTTACTTATCCTGGTTTCAGTGGCCCTGACGATTTCATGTTAGAAATGTTTGAAAAAAATCCAGAAAAATTTAAAGTTGAAAAATATTTTGAATGTCAACAATCTGGACAACAAAATGAATTTTTACAAAGATTAAACCAAGATTTATATACAAGCATAAATGAACAAGGTATGGAATATTAATATTTTTAAAAATACTCAAAATCCCTGAAAATTTCAGGGGTTTATATTTTTAATATTATGCATTATATTAAAAAAAATATATGTAAAAATAAATGACAAAAATTTTATGTTTTGTGATATAATAAAATTATGAAAAATAACACTATTAATTATTTTGAACAAATTATGCAAGTTCCAAGACAGTCTGGAAATGAACAAAAAATTGTAAATTATTTGGTTAATTTTGCAAAAGTAAATAATTTTGAATATTTTTTAGACAATTATAAAAATGTAATTATTTATAAAAATAAAAGTTCAAATAAAAAAATTATTTTGCAGGCACATACTGATATGGTCTGTGTAAGTGACAAAGATTTTGATTTTGAAAACAGTGCTTTAACAAAAACTGTTAATGGTGATTTTTTATCTGCGAAAAACACGTCACTTGGTGCTGATAATAGAATAGGTGTTGCTGTTATTATGTCGCTTTTACTTGAAGATTTACCTGTTGGCATAGAAGCAGTATTTACAAGTGAAGAAGAAACAACTATGTTTGGTGCATCAAAAATAGATTTTTCAAAGTTGCAGGCAACAAAACTTTTATCATTTGATGGTGATAGAAATGATGTTATAGAAATATCTTCTGCTGGATTTAAAACAATAAAAGTTTGTTTTAACACCAAAAAAACCACAAAAACTGGACATAAATATAAAATTAGGTTTTCTAATTTTACTGGTGGACACTCTGGGGTAGACATTGATAAAAACAGGATAAATGCAATATTGTTTGCTTCAAAATTTATGATGAAAACAATCAAGATGTTGTATCAATAAATTGTGATAACAAAGTTAATGTTATACCCACATGGTGCAATCTTGAAATAATTACAAAGCAAAAACTTGACGAAAATGTTTTTAATATTAAATGTGATAACGAGAATGTTAAAGTTGATTATGCTTATTGTGGGCAAACACAATGTGAAGTTTTATCAAAAGATATAATAAATTTTGTATGTACTGTTGAAAGTGTTGTTGTAAGACCAGGTGTTGCATTTGATGCTCCAAGTGTTGTTCCAACAGCTAGTGATAAATACTTTAAAGGTTGGTTTGCAGATGAAGCTTGCACTGTAGCATTTGACTTTGCATCAGG
>JAFQRV010000033.1 GCA_017409905.1 Bacilli bacterium | reverse complement strand
CGCAGGTTATTAATGGCGGTCCCAACGAGACTTGAACTCGCGATCTCCAGTGTGACAGACTGGCATGTTAACCACTACACCATGGGACCAATTATAATGATGGTGCGGGTGACAGGAATCGAACCTGCACTCCAAGGAACTAGATCCTAAGTCTAGCGCGTCTGCCAGTTCCGCCACACCCGCATTAGAATTCATTCATCCACGTGCTTTAATATTATAACACAACCTAATTACTTTTGCAAGTAATTTGAATAAATTCTTTTATGTTTTTCACTATTTCTGTCATTTCTTTCTTATCAATACTACAAACAGCTATTCTAATACCACCATTACACTTTACAGTATAAATATGTTTTTCCATTAAATACTTGATTAATTCATCAGGTTCTTGAAAATCTAAAGTCACAAAGAAACCATTTTGAAAAGGATAATAAGGGATATTATTTTCATTTAAAAGATTAACAAAAAACTTTGTTCGATCTTGTAAGATATCTTTCTTTTCATTGATTTCTTTTTGTAATGCTTCAATATCTTTAGCAGCTTCTACAAATGCTAAAATACCTACATTACTAATTGAACTCCAAATTCCTCTTGCGATAGGCGCAAGATTTTCTTTTTCACTACTAACTAAGGCTCCTAATCTAAAACCGTATACGCCTAAAGTCTTAGATAAAGATAGCATATAATAACATTCAAATTGTTTTCCAAATTCAAAAATAAACTCTTGATTATCTTCAAAATTATAATATGCTAAATCAAATACCACAACTGCATTAGGATATTGTTTTACTTTTGTTAAAACATCAGTTAATAGTTCTTTAGAATAAGATATACCAACAGGATTAGAAGCAGGAGTATTAACTAAAAACATTACATTATCATATTTATTAAATACGTCATAATCAAAATCTAATGTAATAAAATCTGAATAAACAATATCATAACCATTCAATTCAGCCATTTTATTATAATTACTCCATGCAAGTCTAGGTATAACGAGTGCATTAGTCTTAGCTTTTTTATGAGCCATTAAAATTGTTAACGCACCCGTTCCACCTGGAGTTGATACCATAGAATATTCAGATGGCACATTAAAGCAAGAAAACATTGCATTTTTATAAGCAGTTCCGCCATCAACAGCGGCATAATTATACATGTTTTTATTTACCTTAGATAAGGCATTATCAAAAATATCAGAATATACTAAATTCTTATTATCATCTAAAAATACTCCGATAGTTGCATCAATCTTATTTTCTGATAAATCTTTTAATGCGATGCTATGCATTAATGGTACATCTTTATACATATTATTCTCCTATTTTCTTTTCATTATTAAGAAAGCAAGTCCTATTGTCATAGTCATTAACATGCTTATATAAGCACCACCCATTTGACAACCAGATGCTTTGTCTTTTGCTTCAGTAAAATTATCACTTTGATAAGTAATATACTTTGTATGTTCTGTTGGAGATTCAATAGCACTTACAATAACAATCTTAAAATCATTAGGATTTAATGATTGAACATTTTCAATTACAGTTTCATTATTTTCAAGAGGAATATTTTTTGATCCTCCAGTATAATATACTTTAATTGCTGTAATAGTTATATCAGGATCATTTACATTAAATGACACAGTTAACGTTTCATCACTATACTTATATTTTATGTCACTTAAAGTAGGCATTCTTTTTGCTGTTTTAATAATTTGTGGATCACTTACTACTCTTGTTGTCTCTCCATCATATTTTCTATCATAACTGTATAATATTTCATATTCAGTCATTGACTCTAGATTTTCAATTTTAATTGAATTAGATAAATTATAAGTTTTACCTGCAACAGTAACTTTAATATTAGATACTTCTACATCTTTAATTTCCGTTGGAGCTGATATAACCATTGATGAATCTGTAACTTCTGAAATATTCAATGTTATTTCTGGAATAACTACTAAAATAGCATTTGAATCTTTTCTTTCTTCTCCATCTGATGGACTATTCAAAACTCTTAATTCTTCGCCTTCACGAATAATCATAGTTGTTGAACCTCCGCCATCCATATTATATGCTGCAACACAACCATAATGATACATTAATGCACTTAATTCATCATATGTCATACCATACATTAAATCATCAGGTTGTCTTCCATCAACTGTACAAAATACTAAAGTTCCATCTGCTTTAACACCAATCATAGTTCTTGGATGTCTATTCTTGTCATTGAATACATTAGCTACACCATCATATACCAATGTAACACCTGTACCACTAACATTATCAGCATCTTTGTAATTACCAATAACATTTCTTTGAACAATAATTTTAGAAGCACTAGCTAATTTGTTATTTATTTCTGAATTTTCAGTGTATACTGCAAATTGAGTATATAATAATTTTCCAGAATTACTAAAATCACCTTTACCTTTTCCAAAGAATGAACCACTTGTTCCACCTGAGTATGGAATACATTGTTCTGGAGCCTTAACTAAATATGAATTATTCGGATAATTAACCTCACTATACACCCTTGTGGCCGTTGCACCTGAACCTTCAGTAATTGTCGGATAAGAGTAATATAAAGTTAAACCAGATGCTTCTTCTGGATTAACACTATCAATTTTTTCTTCACAAACTAAATTATTGTTTTTATCATAAATTTTTAAGACAAAATGATCAGTAAATTCAATAGGTGAATTACCTATTAAAGTGTTAGCACTACCATTATTAGTAAAACCTAAAACAGGGTTACCGACTGTTTTTAAAACTTCACCATTTTGAACAAATGAACCAGTTGTAGTCAAAGGTAAATCTTTCTTACTTTCTATATCAAAAAAGTCACCATTAACTGCAGCAATTACTTTCCAACCAGGATTTTTGGCTTCAAAATCTGCTGCAATTTCTTTTACAGTTCCTCTTGCCCAACCATAATTAGTTGTTTTTGTCCAATTTACAACTCTTGCATATGTGTTATTAGGAATATATAATAAGTTAACATTTTGTGGATAAAGCTTACCAGATTCGTTTAAGCCTCCTCCTCCACTTCCCGCAGCATTAAATCCTGTTAAAGTAGAACTACTACTTGCGGTAAAGTTTTGATGTGTAACCCCTGCCTTAAGATAATTTTCTTCAACTAAATCTCCTTCAACATAAGTTGCAGGGCCAACAACTGTAGTATTATCATCAGTTGCATAAATATTAACTGAAAAACTAAATATACATAAAACTAAAATTAAAGATAAAAAACTTTTTAAAAGTTTTGACATATTTTTTTCCTCCTAATTTATACAAAAAAGAGTCAGTGACTGACTCTTTTAATTAAGCTCTAGATGAATATTTACCATCAAAAGTAGTAACAATTATTTTGTCACCTTGTTCGATAAACATTGGAACTTTTACTACGAAGCCAGTTTCTAATGTAACTTCTTTTAATGCGTTAGTAGCAGTATTACCTGCAACTGCAGGACTACTTTCAGTAACTTCAAGAGCAATTTTTTCTGGAATATTAATACCTAAAACTTCAGAACCATACATTACAATTTCAACTTCAGCTCCTTCAAGTAAGAAATTAGCTTCCCATTTCATTCTTTCAGCTGGAATTTCTAATTGTTCCCAAGTTTCCATATCCATAAATACAAAGTTATCACCCGTTGAGTAAGAATATTGCATTTTCTTCTTTTCAATCATAGCTTGTTCTACTTTAACACCCGCATTGAATGAATAATCAATATTTGCACCTGTTCTTAAGTTACGTAATTTAGTTCTTACGAAGGCAGCTCCTTTACCAGGTTTAACGTGTTGGAAATCTTGTATAACACATGGATCACCATTATAAATAATTGTCATACCAGTTTTAAAATCAGCAGTTGTAATCATTTTTATATTTCCTTTCATTTATTATTTTAATCATTCTTATTATACATTATTTTCAATATTTTTTCAACAAATGTTATTACTATTTTATTTTTTTCTAATTATTCACTCATTTAATAAACAAATGGTGTATAATATTCTTATAAAGTGGGTGAAAATATGAATATAATTATAATGCCAAAAGTAGGATTTTGTTACGGGGTTGAAAGATCTATTACATTAACAAAAGAAATTGAAAACAATAATCTTCCTAAACCTTACTATTTGCTAGGAATGTTAGTACATAATGACATTGTAAACAATGAGTTGGAAAAAAGTGGTTTTATACTTCTAAATAATCCAAATGAAATAGATAATATTAACAACGGTACTTTTATATCAACAGCCCATGGATTAAAACAATCCATAAAAGATAAAATCAATTTAAAAAAACTTCCTATTATTGATACTACTTGTCCTATTGTTTTAAACAACAATAGAAAAATATTAGAGTATTATCATAAAATGTATTCTATAATATATATTGGCAAACACAATCATCAAGAAAGTGATGTTATAAAAGAATATATTCACCTTGTAGAAACAATAGATGATATTGAAAAATTATCTATCACAAATGAAAATATCGTTTTAACAAATCAAACTACAATGTCAATATATGATATTGAAACTATCACAACTGCAGTTTTAAAGAAATATCCACAAACAATAATTGACACAATTATATGTCCTGCCACTAAAGAAAGACAAGATACATTAATATCAGAATTAGAAAAGCATCATGGTTTAACCGATTTTTGGATAGTAATTGGTGACAAAAAAAGTAATAATACTAATAAATTAGTAGAAATTGTAAAAAACGTAACTAATAACTACTATTTTATAAGTTCAAAGAAAGAAGTTAAAAATATTAAAATTTCTAATGATTTTAACTATTATATAACAAGTGGTACTAGTACACCAAATATTGTTATAAATGAAATTATCGAAGAATTGAAAAAAGAATAGTATTTTTTTAAAATACTATTCTTTTATTTTATAGTTTTTCTCTAATCTTTGTTTCGATTTCTTGTGCTAATTCTTTATTATTAGCTAAAAGCTCTTTAACATTTTCCCTGCCTTGACCAAGTCTTTCACCATTATAACTAAACCATGCGCCACTTTTTTGAACAACTTCTAAATTACATGCCATATCTAATAATTCGCCTTCGTGTGAAATACCTTTACCAAAAATTAAATCAACTTCAATAGTTTTGAATGGTGGAGCAACTTTATTTTTAACAACTCTTACTCTAGTTGTATTACCAACTGCTTCACTTCCACTCTTGATTTGATCTACTCTTCTAATGTCTAATCTAATTGTTGCATAAAATTTTAAAGCTCTACCACCAGATGTAGTTTCTGGACTGCCGAACATTACACCAACTTTTTCACGTATTTGGTTGATAAAAATTGCAACTGTTTTTGTTTTATTAATGGCACCAGCAAGTTTACGCATTGCTTGGCTCATTAATCTTGCTTGTAACCCAATATAACTACTTCCCATATCACCATCAATTTCGGCTTTTGGAACAAGAGCCGCAACACTATCGACAACAATTATATCAATAGCATTACTTCTCACTAACGCTTCAACAATTTCTAAAGCTTGCTCACCATTATCAGGTTGAGATAAAATCAAGTTATCAATATCAACACCTAATGCTTTTGCATAAGTAGGATCTAGAGCATGTTCTGCATCAATAAAAGCTGCATATCCACCTTTTCTTTGAGCTTCTGCAATAGCATGTAATGCAAAAGTAGTTTTACCACTACTTTCTGGACCATATATTTCAATGATTCTTCCTTTAGGGTAACCACCAACTCCTAAAGCAACATCTAGTGCTACAGAACCAGTTGGGATAACTTCTATCTTTTCATCAACATGATCCCCTAGTTTCATTACAGCACCTTTACCATATTGTTTTTCAATCGCCTTTAGTGCCTCAGCTAAGGCTTTTTCTTTTTCTGCTGTCATTATTCTTCATTCCCTTCTTCTGAATTTTTAAATACATGTATATTTTTCAAAATATATTCTGTTCCACTTATAACTGTCATTAATACAGTAGCAAAGATTACTACTAAAATAATAATTTCAAATGCACCTAATGCTGCTGGAGCTCTACCATTAATTAAAAGTAAAATAACCATTAAGAATTGTAAATTAGTTTTAATTTTTCCTAGCCATCCTGCCGCAATAACTACTTGTTTACTTGCCGCAATTATTCTAAATCCTGTCACAATAAATTCTCTTGCTAAAATAATAGTAACAGCATAGGCAGGTAAAAGAGTTCTTTGTTCTAATAAAATCATCATTAAAGCTAAAACTAAAATTTTATCTGCCAATGGATCAGCAAACTTACCAAATTCAGTAACAATATGTTGTTTTCTTGCTATATAACCATCTAAAAAATCGCTAAATGTAGCTATTAGAAAAATAACTAACATAATTAAATTACCTTTTGTTAAGGTACCTATATAAGGATATTGTAAACTATCTATTTCAGCAATAATCATTATGATTGGAATTAAAAATACTCTAAATAAAGTTATCTTATTTGGAAGATTCATACTAATCACCTCATCATTATTATATCATATTTTGCATTAAAAAACTATTATTTACATCATTTTATCACATAAAAATCAAGTTGTAAACAAAATAATTTTTCGAAAAAAAAGGATGATTATTCATCATCCTTTGAGTAACTATGTGTAGCATTATCGATAATAACATATCCAGCAAAAACCAATAATACAAAAACACTAAATATAATTAAATAAGGTAATGGATTAGCATCTGTATTTACAGTATCTAATAATAAGAAATCATCACTTATTTGTTCGCTAACACAATAACCACCTGAAGAAGTAACCTTAACAGAATAATTACCTCTATCACTAGCTTCCATGCCCATTATAATCAAATGTTTAGAATTTGAACCTTCAATAGCTTTACCATCTTTAAACCATTCATATGTAACATCACCAACCGCATTTGTTGAAGCAGTTAACATAGCGTTTTTTCCAGTATATACATAAGGTTTACCAGATATTTCAACTGTCAATTCTTGTTTTTTATATTCAATATGTTTATATTCATTTTTATCAAAATCTCTATCAACAAATAAAATTTGAACAATACTTCCATCTCTTATTTCTTCATAATTAATCGAATATTCAGTATTATTTTTCTTTGAAAATTTCATTGATTTTCCATCAACTAAAATTTGATCAATTACATATCCAAGGTCAGCACTAATTTCAAACTTAAGATTTTTGTTTTCTTCAATAAATGAAATTGTATCTAAAGTAGTTGTGCCACCAATATCAGTAATAATAATGAAACCACGATCTTTAATATCTTCTATTCTAACCTTTGCAGAAATTATTACATTTGAACTCTTATCTAATTCAATAACAATACCTAATGGAGTTGCAACACAAGGTGTTTCAACATATTGAGCATCTTCTAAAGCTTTTGTTGTAACGACATATTCAATATTACTATGTTGATATCCAAATCCTTCAGGATAAGGCATTAATATAGATTGTTTTTTATCTAATTCATTGCAAATTTCACCATTTACAAAGAAATACATATCGTAAGTTTCTTCAACTAAAATACCTTCAACAGCTGCTGTTGTATTAGTTTTCTTGGAAGCAAACACTGTATTATCAACAGCATCATTATAGTTTTCTAATATAATTGGAAAACTTGTAGTAATATTATTTAATTCATAATATGGAGTAGAAAAATGATAGTCAGAATTCTTTAATACGTCTGCTGTTTCATGAGTATTAACAACATATGAAATTCCTTCAACCACATAAAGATTAACTAGATGTTTTTGATAAATTCCATTTGCAATTTCATTATATTCATATAAATAATTAATAATATCTAAAGAATCTAAACATGCTTTAATTGTTTTAGGATCATTATTTGTAGTTACAAAGTCAATTTTTTCTTTTATAGTTTCTAATGCTTTCGCACTTCTAACTATATCCTTAACCTTTTCTTCATGTTCTTTGATAGTTGCCTTAATTGTTTCAACTGTTATTCCCTCAATAAAAGCTTCTTCAAAAACTTCCGATCCCATCATACATACATATTCATCTTTTTCATTTATATAAATACGTAAGGAAATCTTAGTTTCATCTAAATAGAAAACTTCTTCATGATCTAAAAAGAAGGCTTTTTTAGCAATTTCAAAACAACTATTAATCTTTGTACTTCCATAACTATATTCTTCGATATCTTTACATGTTACAACACCTTCTGAAATCAAGTCTAAACTCTTATTTTCAGCAAACATATTCTCATGTTCCATTTTTACTAAGGCATCATAATATTTTTGAGCTTCTGTATCAAGATATGAATAATATAAAACTGATGAATTTTCTGCAGAAATAGTTTTTACACTACAAAAAGCCAAAAAAGAAATGCAGATGACAAATAATGTATAAACAATTTTTTTCATAGTTTATTACCTCACTTCTAATAATTATACCATATTTTTAAAAAAATAAAAGCAAATTTAACTATATATTATAAAATTACCATGAAAAAGAGATATGTTAACCCATAATATATAAGAATTGATGTTATATCTATAATTGTAGTTATAAATGGACCAGAAGCAACAGCAGGATCAATTTTTAATTTTGTTAGTAAAATCGGAAATATATTGCCAATTATACTAGATAGACAAATTGAACACATCATACTAATTCCAATAATTCCTGATACCATCAAAGCATCTTTTAAAACAAATCCTGTTTCAGATATTATCGACTTTTTTGTCAATGCCAAATATACCAATACTACTACAAATGAAATTAGCCCTATTAATATTCCATTTATTAATCCTATTTTAAACTCTTTCTTACTCCCTTTAAATTGTTTTCCTTTTTCATTTTCTTTTTCATTGGCGATATTTCTTATTGTAACTGCTAAAGATTGTGTGCCAGCATTACCTGCCATACCTAAAATCATTGATTGAAAAAAAACAATTACAGGTAAAGATGCTATAACACCTTCAAAAACCCCTACTACGCAAGATACTACTAAGCCTAAAAGCAATAATGTAATTAACCACGGGATTCTCTTTTTAATTGATGATACTATAGGTTCATCAATTTCTTCTTCTTCAGTTAACCCCCCAAATTTTGCATAATCTTCTTCAAACTCATCTTCTGTTACTTCAATAATATCATTAGAAGTTACTACACCAATTAATTCATAGTTTCTATTTAAAACTGGTAATGAAACTTCTCCATAATCTTTGATCTTTTCAAGACATTCACTCATTATTTCATCATCATAAAAGAACGGGAATGATGTCATAATTAATTTAGAAAAATCATCTTCTTTTCTTGAAACTATTAAATCCTTTAATGCAACAACACCTAGATACTTACCTTGTTCATCAACAATATATAAAGTGAAGATGTTATCACATTCTCCAGCTTTTTTAATAACCATAGACATCGCTTGAGTAATAGAATGTGTAAATGGTAATTCAATATAATTATCCGACATATAACTACCAATCAAGTCTTCACTATATGAATCAATCATTTTAATTTGTTCTTGAGCTTCTTCTTCTAATAACTCAATTAATTTATCTTTTTCTTCTTCTTCTAATTCATTTAAAACATAAACTGCATCATCAGAGTCCATTTCTTCTAAGATATCAGCAGCATATTCATCAGGCAATTCACTAATATAATCTTCGACATTTTCATAAAAAGAAAAGATTTTAGCTGTATTTTCAACACCCATCTTTTTATAAACCGATAATCTTATTTCTTTATTAGTTTGGATTAATGCTTCCGCAATATCATTATAGTGATAATTTTCCAGCTTATTAACAAATTCTTCTTTGGATAAATCTGTAGTAATTATTTGTAGTATTTCTTCTAAATAATTATTTTTCATATTACACCTCCTAAAGAAAAAAAGTTATACATTAGTATAACACTTTTTTTAACTAGATGCAATCTTATTTAAGATTTTTTTAAATACACCATAGATTGAGTTTTCTATTTTTTGTGCTACCTTTGTACTTTTATCATTTTCTACAACGGTTGGGAGGTTGGTATGGTTAGGATCATTAATTGATTCTTCGAAATCATTCTTAGCAGCTTCAAAATAACTTCTTTGACCAACTGTATTAATACTTCCAATAATTATACCAAATATTAATATTATTATTAATAAAAAGATATTAATTCTTGTTTTATACACATAATCACCTCATAAATTGAATTAATATTACTGATATCAAAGAAAAACAAAAAATAGAAAATTTGAATTATTAAATTTTTTAAATATTCGACTAAACTAAACCCATTTATTAAATTTAAATAGCCATTTATATTTATTGTTTTAATGACACCTAAATACTGTTCCCATGTCAACAATATATTGTTTGTAAAAGAAATAATAAAAAGTAAATATACAATAACAATTGGTTTTTTCACAATATAATATATTCACTTTAAAATACAATTATGCTTTTAAATATGTTTCTCTTAACTTTTTATGAATTGCGATATCTATTCCTGCCGCTAAAATCTTAGAAATATCTTCAACTACCTCATCTATTTCTTTTGGGGTTACAACCATATCATATAAACTATCTCTTGTTGCGACATCTAATATATTTCTTAATTCATCGGTATTAATATCCCTTATTTTTGATTCACTATTATCAAAGCCATTCAAATATTCATTTGCTTTATTAATTAAATCAATAGTTAGAGTTTTCGCATCAACTACTGTGGGTATTCCTACAGCAATTACCGGAATTCCCATTGTTTCTTTTGATATTTCCTTTCTCTTGTTACCAACACCACTTCCTGGACTAATTCCCGAATCAGTTATTTGAATTGTTTTATTAATTCTAGAAACTGATGAAGTAGCTAAAGCATCGACTACTATTAAAAAGTCAGCACCAACTTTACTATAAATTGCATTAATAATATCTGCGGTTTCGATTCCCGTATTACCCATTACTCCTGGCGAATATCCAGAAACATTACTATATCCAATATTATTTTGATCATTTACAAATAAATGTCTTGTTACGATTACATTATCTAAAGTATAAGGTCCAATACTATCAGGGGTAACATTAATATTACCTAACCCGATTAGCATACCTTTTTTATCCAATACCTTTTTAGTTTTTAAAAGTTCAACTAATACTTTAGCTAATACTTGAATTATTTTTTCTGCTGAATCATTATTATGAATATTTAAATCTTGAAATTCAATTGTATAATATAGACCAGATTTCTTTTGGATTCTTTTATCATGCTTTTTATTAATTTTTGTTTTCACTACTTTTATATCACCATAGTTTTTTATAGTTGTTTTAATTCCTAATAAATCATCATTAAACTTTGCGATTTCATCATATGCTATGTCGGTCCGATAATTATATTCTTTGTTTTCCACTAAACCACCTCAATATATTATTTCCTAAATTAATAAAGATAAACATCAAAATGTAATTTATTTTATTGCTTGCCACAAACATTAAAATATGATATAATAATAACGTTAAATCTTCGGAGGTGCAATAATGGCAAATATTAAACAACAAAAAAAGCGTGTTATCACTAATCAAAAAAGAAATTTATTAAATGCATCTTTTAAATCATCTTTAAAAACTGCAATTAAAAATTTTGAAGCAGCTGTAGCTACAGGCAATAAAGAACAAGCATTTGAAGCATTCAAATTTGCTTGCAAAAAAATTGATAAAGCCGTTAGCAAAGGTATTCTTCATAAGAATAATGCTGCACACCAAAAATCACGCTTATCACAATTGCTAAATACTTTAGCTTAATATTAAATAAATTAAAGACATACCTAAGGTATGTCTTTTTTTTTACAATGATAACAAAAACATTTCAATACCAAATGTTTTATCAATTAATCCATTTTTTATTTTAAAATCTAAATCAACAATTTGATTAACATATTGTTCTAATGCTTCTAATTTAAAATTTTTCGCATCTTTAATTAAATAATGAGCTCTCCCCGGTTTAACACCAAAAGCATTTGCAATATCATTTTGAGAATATCCAGACTCTAATAACTTTAAAGTAGTATATAAATCATTAAATGTTTTAGAAATTAAACCAATAATACTCATTACATCAGTCATCGATTCACTAATTCTTTGATAAATTTCAGTAACTTGTGCTCGATCTTTTTGAGTAATAGCTTTTATGAGTAAAAAAGCATCTTCTTCATAATTTCTAGAAACCAATGCCTTAATATCGGATTCAGTAATACGATCATTATATCTAAAAGCAGCAAGTTTTTCAATTTCTTGTTCCATTCTAATTAAATCACCATTTAAATATTCAATCAATAAATTTAAAGCTTCATCTCCAATTGTTGCACCAGCCATTGATAAACTTCTTTTAACCCAAGCTTTACATTCTATAATATCTAATTCTTTAATATCAATTATATAAGAATATTTTTGAAATGACTTATAAACTTCACTATTTTTATCAATATTGATTCCTACCGCATCAATCATTAGGATTGTCGTATCAGTAGGATTTTGTAAATACTTAATCAACATTTTGATATCATGTTTAATTGGTGTCTTAATTGATGATAAAAAGTGAGGGTTTTTCACAATTATAACTTTCTTTTCTTTTAAAAAAGGAATTGTCATACAGTCAGTAATTACTTCTTGAATACTTATTGTTTCTAAATCATATTTGATAAAGTCTGTTACTTTCGGATCTACATTTTCAAGTATTCGTTCTATTTTATTCTTCTTGATTACATGCTCATTACCAATAAATAAATATACATCTTCTAAATACATAACAAACCTCCATTTATTACATTATACCACATTCTAAGTATTTTTGGAAAAAATTAATCTATAATTCTTTTTATCTACTTCTACTATGATTGTTCCTAAATCTTTCGTCATTAATAATTTATGCTTGGGATATCTATTTACTACTTCTTCAATAGGAAAACCAAACTTATTATAGTATCCACTCATAATAATAGCATGGTCATATTCTATATTATTTATGAAGTCAATATTTGAAGAAGTTTTAGAACCGTGATGAGCTACTTTTAAAAAATCTACATTAATTTTATAATTAGATAATGTCTTTTCTACTTTAGTTGAAATATCACCTGTAAATAATATACTTTTATTAAAAACGTCTAGTCTAATAACTAAACTATTATCATTAGTATCTTTATAATCAATACTTGGAGAATAAGTTTTTAATTTGAAATATTTTGTTTGAATTATATCATCTTTTTTTAAATAATAAGTTTTATCAACATATTTTTTAAAATAATTTGTTGTATTATTTTGATCATAATAATTAAATATTATATTTTTTACACTGATTTCTTTTACCAAATTAAAAGCACCTCCAATATGATCACTATCACTATGACTAATTATTAAATAATCTATTTTTCTAATTCCCAAGTTAATTACGATATTATTTAAGATATTATTCTTTGTAATCTCTCCACTATCTACTAATATTACATATCTATTATATTTACTAATAATTAAAGTGGCTTCTCCTTCTGGCAAATCTAAGAAATATATTCTATCTTTTAGATTTAAAATACCCTTATAATACCACACAATAAATACTATTATAAATAAACTAAGATATTTATACTTTTTACTGTATAAACAATATAAAAATATATAATAGATTATAAAATACAATACTTTAAAAATAATATGAATATTTCCTAATTGAATAGTTAAAAATGTCATATTGGAGAAAAAATCAACCAAATATTCAAAAATAGTAACCATATACAGATAAACACTATTTAAAGAAGGTATTAGTAAAATAATAAAAGAAACCGGTAACAAAAAATAAGTAACTAGTATAATAAATAAAGGATTCACTAAAATACTAATAATATTAAATGATGGACTAATACTTACAACTATAGGTAACGTTAATAATTGTATTAAAGTTGTTAGTATTAACATATTTAATACCTTATTTAATATTTTTATTTTAATACTAATAACATCTTGATAAACCAACATAAAAAAAGCAATTAAATAAGTTAATATAAAACTAAGTGAATACATAAAGTAAGGATTTATTATCAATACAATAATAGTATTAATAGACAACAAATCTAAATTGGTTAATCTCTTATTAAACATTTTTAAAACTAAACTTAAATATACTCTAATTACTGATATTAAAAAATCAGTTACTATTACATATAAACTAATAACAAATATAATTATCATATTTTGTTTACTCTTTTTAATTTTCATCAAAGATAATAGCTTACCGATAAAAATGACAATTATATTTACGTGTAAACCTGATATTACAAATAGATGACTAATTCCGATTTTAGATATATTAGTAGTATCTAAATGTTCATCATTTCCTGTTATTAATGTTTTTAAATACTTTGAAGAATCATAACTATAATTACTATCTATATAATTATTTATCAAATAATGTAAATAATGTATACTTATTTTATTTTTAATCTTATTTACTTCAACATTTTTTAATGCATATTTAATATTCTGGTAATGCAGATAATCTTGATAATTAAAACCAAATGGATAATGAACATAATTTTCTTCTTTTTCACCAGTTACTTCTAATATATCTCCTACTTTATATTTTTCTTTTGTTGAAAATATAAATTTGCAATTATTACTTTTAATAATATAATTATTATAACCCGTTTCTTTTTTATCGACTTTTATAATCTTTCCAACAATTATTTCATCAGTTTCCATATAATATTTATATTCTTTAATAATAAAAAGAATCGAAATAATTAAAATTATGACTAAAGAAACTAAAAATACCTTTTTATTATTTAAAAAAAGAAATACTAAATATAAAACCAATAACAAAACTAACCAATAACATAAATAAGAAATAGCTGATAAAATAACTCCAAGTACTATAAAATGAAAATTATTTCTTAATTCATCAATCATTATACCGTTATTAAATCTTTTATCTTTTCAAACACACTATTTTTAATTCCAGGAACGTTCATAATATCTTCCTTATTCATAAATAATCCATTACTTTTTCTATACTCTATAATATTATTTGCATAAACTTTTCCAACACCCGGTAAAAGACTTAATTGATCAATTGAAGCATAATTAATATTAATCAAACCATTTTCTTCTTCTAAACCCTTTCCAACTATATTAATAGTACAATCTTTATCTATTAATTGAACTAAATTTAATTCTTCTTTATTAGCATCATTTAAAAACCCCCCTGCCAATTCAATAATCTCATATAAATACTTTTGCTCTTGTAATTGATAAATACCTGGAAATTTAACTTTTCCAATGACATTTACGTATATTAAGTTAGATTCATTATTTTCTTTTTCAAAACTAATCTCCTCACTATTACAACCCCATAAAAATAATAACAATAATAACCAAATAATTTTTTTCATCTTTTCACCTCATTAATATAATACCAAAATATTACTAAATTACTTTTTCTAAAAATGAAAGAAAAAAAGTCAAGTTTAATAAACTTGACTCTATTTTTTATTCAGATTCTTCAAAAGCTAATTCCATCATTTTAATACAAATATCTTTATAAGATGAGTTATTAAATTTAAATGTACCATCTTCTAGTTTTGCTTTACGAGTTTGATTCAATACTAAATCAGGCTCTTCTCTTTCATATAAAGCATCATAAGCAACACCTAAAATATTAGTAACAAATGGCATTTCCATATCAATTGGAACTAAACTTTCGTATTCTTTAGTTTCTTCAGGAGTTAAATCGCTTAAATCAATTAATGATAATTCATAGAATCTAACAAATGAAGTTAATCTATCTATACTTGGAATTAATTCAGAAACTTTAATTGATTCTAATGTATCAGTTGCTTTAGTTTCATAATAATGATACCAAGTAGTATTTGTTACTTGTGTAATAAATACAATAGATGTAACATTGTTTTCTACATACAAATCCTCAATTGTATAAGGTTTTTCTTCAGTAATTCCCGCACAATTTAAAGCATTCGTTTCAGCGTTTACTTTATCAGAATATGGGAAACTTGCTTTAGAATAATCGTCTAAAACTAATGTATTTAGTAATACACCATCCCAAATTTCTTTAAAAATTGGCGCAAGATCACTTTCTAAAGAAGAATCACTATAAGTAGTATTAGTAGTAACAGAAAGTCTAATACCTTGTAATTTATAAGAACCAAATATATCATCACTTAAACTAGCATTATTATAAATACTAACTAATACTTTTAATCTACCTTCAACAGTAGTTTCATTAGCATGATTTTTAATATATTTACCACTCTTAACAGCTGCAAGAATTTTACTAGCTAATGCTAATTCACTTGATGCAGTGCTACTAAGATTTTTTGGATTATTCTTAGCAATATAGTAAATAGCATTTAATAATGTCTTTGCGTTTGTATGTTTAGTTGAATCCTTCTCTTCATCAGCAACACCATCATAATTATTATCAAAATAATAATTAAATAAAGCAGCTTTAACGTAAAAATAATCAGTAAAGTTTTTACAAATTTGATAAAGAATTGTGTTTTCGTAAGTTGAAGGTTCAAGTGTTTCAAGGAATGTATTATATTCTTCAACACTTATTACTTTTTCAACATAAGCATCAACTAATTTATCATATATGGCCTCAGCATTTACAGAAGTGATTGTATAGAATGAATCAGTATAATTATTTACTGCATTTTCATATGCTTCAAATAAAACAACTGTATCAATTTCATTAGTCATTCCTAAATAATCTCTTACAAAATTATCCCAACCATATTTAGCAGGATAACCATATAATTCGTAATCACCATTTTGTAATGCTTCATACAAAGTATAAACGTTCTTATTATATGAATTTGTATAATTATCTAGTTTAGTTTTATTTTCAAAATCATAAACATCACTATATTGTGAATTTAAGAATAGATAATAATTCATATATTGAATTGCAACTAAAGTGCCATAACGTTCACTCATTACAGCAAATAATTCATCTGCAGTAATTTTTTGAGTTTGACCATTGATAGTAAATTCAGCTAAGTTTTCTTTACTTTCCTTTGTTGTTTGTTCATACTTAGATGTAGGCTTTGTTATAGTAGAGATTGCAGATGTAAAAGAATCATAAAAAGCAATATCTAATCTTTCATCGTAAATTTTAATATCTGTATTACCACGATTTTCATACAAATAAGAGTTAATAACACTAGATGTTAACGCAGTTTCTACTAATTGATCTTGAACTTTATCAAATTTTTTAGAAAGTTCATTATCAGTAGTACCATATTTTACTATATCTTTATATTGTTCAACAGTAAATGGACTATTACTAGTCAACTTAACTGCTAAATAATAGTATCCACTTAAATAACTAGTATTTTCAGGATTTAAAATATAGCATTTTTTAAGTTCAACATCACTACCTTGAACATCAACTTGGTCAACAGCAGATAAAGTATTAAATACTGTTGAAGAAATAGTAGAAGATATTTCTGATAAACTTGTTGAAGTGCATTCAGAAATATCATTAAGTGTTATAGTAGTATTGTTTACTTTATTATACATTTGAAGATGTAAATCTACAATTTCTTCTTTTGTGAATTTTTCTCCAGTAACTTTTTTCCATCCATTGGCTAAGTTATTAATATCAATACCTAATTCTTTCATTAAGCTTTTTGCTTCACTAGAACTTCTAAATACAATATAAATTGTTTTTGCAGTAGTACGATACTCTTCTATTTTATTAATTGCAGATTTAATTTGCGCATCAGTAAAATAGTAAGGTTTTGATTCTGTAGGTTCATAATTCTTTATGTCTTCTACAAATTGCGCTTTTGCATATTTAGTTCTAGCAATATCTAACTTAATAGCTTTTTCAATTTCAGCATCAGTATTTAATCCTTGTAAGAACATTTGTTCTTTAAATACTTTTGTTTGTTCTTCACTAAAAGTTACTTCTTCTTCTTTTATACCATTGTAAGTTGCATACAACTCTTTTTTATGTTGCTCAACTTCTTCAGTATTAATATTTAAGTCATAAATTTTTTCATCGATTAAGTCAATTAAACAACCTAATCCATATGATAGTATACCAGTATTATAGATATCCTCATTAGTAATATTTCTATCACCTAATGAAATGAAAGTTTCATCCTTATTGCTAATAGTAGGATAAGTACTAGGATATTTATAGTTTTTTCCTAGACCAATTGAGTCACTGGTGAATACAATAATTAAAGTGACTGCTATCGCAACAGCAACTACTATACTGGAAACTAGAGCTATTAATTTCCATTTTTTCATTGAGTTACTCCCTATTCAGTTTCAGCCTCATCAGCGATTAATGCTTCAATATATGCTCTGTATAAACTTTCATAACTTGTATATTTAGCTAATAAACTATTATCATTGAACTTAATCTTTTGACCTTTAATTAAATCTTCACATAAAGCTAATTGGAATAAACTTGATTCATTTTCTGTATAAACATTATTCATAGCAGGATCTAAATAAGTAGTAATAGCTTTAGTAGTAGTTTCATCATAAGCAGCAGTATCTTCTAAATAGTTCTTATACATTTCAATAGTTAATTTGTTAAGATCTAAACTCTTATCATTATCAACATATATTCTTTCATTTGCATCGATTAATGTTACACGGTGGAAACCATATTGAGTTGCGAAAACTTCAACTTTTTGATAGCCAGCAGCTTTTTCATCATCAGTCCAAGCACCAGCTTTATATCCTTCAGCACTTTCAACTTCAGCATATAATTTAGCTAATTCATCATGGAATTCTTGAACTAAGCTATCGCTATTTTTATAATCAGCAGCTTTTTCAACTTCTACTTTTAAACCTGCTTGGATGTATTTACCCCAAGTTGGATCAGCATAAGTTGCTTTATTGTAAGCTTCTGCGATTTCTTTTAATTTAGCTTCTAAATCTTTAGCAGCTTCACTAGCATTATCACGTTGTTCGTAAATTAAGTTAGTTAATTCTTGAACTAAACCGATTTGATATTCTGTCCAGTAAGTTTGTTCACCATCTAATACATAGTTATCAGGTGTAGAATCATTGTTATAGTCAACAGTAACAATTAAGTTAATACCTTTTACTGAATAATAAGCATCATAAATTTCTTTCATTTCTTCTAAAACATCTTCGTATTTGATATTAGCAAGTTGTAATTCATCAACGGCATAAGATGTTGCTAAATAACCAACTAATGCTTTTTCATCTTTTAATAATAGATAATCTCTTAAGAATGCTTGCCAACCATATTCTTTACCAAATCCATAAGTAGCAAATAAATCTAATTCAAATGCATATTTATAAGATTGAACAGATTTAATTGATCCACCTAATAATTCATTATAAATATTACTATAATCACTATTAATTAATGCTTTATAATTTTCACGATCATAAACTTTCTTAGTATATGGGTTGTAAATCTTATTGTATTTTTCGTTAGATAAAATAGCGTAGTTAACAACGAATTGTTGTGAAACTTGAGCAGCATATAATTTATTTAATTCTTTGAATAAATCTTCAGCTGAATAATTAACAACTTCACCAGCAGCATTTTTATAACTGAAAGCTAAAGTTTTATGTTTTTCACCATCACTTGCATATTTTTCATATTTATCTTCAGCAATTTTTAAAGTAGTTTCATATAAATATTCATAAGCAGCTTTATAAGAAGCATTTAAATATCTATCATAGATAACTAAACCACTAGCTTGTCTTTTTTCAACTAACATTCTAGTTTGTTGGTTATCATTATAATTTTCTTCGATTAATTGAGCTTTTAATCCAGCAATGTAATCTTTTTTAACTTTTAATGCAGCTTCTTTTTCAGTTTTTACAGCTTCATCAGTAGCTTCTGCAATAGCCTTTTCTAATTCTTCGATTTGTTTTAATGCATCTTCATAAGCACTTGTTTCAGCAGCTTTTTGACTACCAAATTTATAAGCTAAATAATATAAACCACTACCAGCTTTAGTTGGTGAGTAAGTATAATTCTTAGTTGCTTTAGTATCGCCTTCTTCTTTATCAGCTGTAGCAACTAAAGTATCATATACTGCAGTACTTAAAATACTCTTAGCTTCTGCATCTGTATAAATAAATTTGCAGAATTCAATTTCTTCGGCTAATTTATCAAGATTTTCTTTATTGAAAACTACTTCTTCAACTGTAGTAGTTGTTTCATCTTTTGTAACTTCTTTAGTTTCAATAGTATAATGAACACCTTTCTTTAAGATTTGGTATTCAGCTTTTAAGCTAACATTACCATCAGCATCTTTAGTAAAGTATTCAGACACATTACCACCTAGATAGTATGCATAAGCATAATTATATAATTCAACAAATGCTAAAGCAATTTGAGCATCAGTCATAGCAGATGGTTCTTTTAAGTCAGCAACTTTTCCATGTTCAGCTTCTAAATCTTCTAATTCTTTTTTGTTCTTATCTAAAGATTCTTGTTTTTGAGCTTTAACTGTTTCATCAGTTTCAGCAGCAACTTCTTTTTCTAACTTTTCAATTTCTTTTTGTAAGTTTTTAGCAGTTGCAATAATATCTTTATCATTTAAATATTTCCAACCATTAGCTAAATCTGTAGAATCAATAGGATTTGATAAAGCAGATAAGTAAGCTTTAGCTTGTGCATCATTTTGGAATACAATACTAATTACGAATGATGATGCTTCATATTTTGCAGCATCTTCAGCTTTAGAAGCAGCAATATATTGATCTTTAGTAAAATCATTCTTTTCCACATATTCTTTGTAGGCGTTTTTAGCATACACATTTCGTTTTGCTAAAACTGTAAAATAAGCAGTTTGAGCTTCTGCAGTTTCATAACCTAAAGTTTTTAAATTGTAATTGTAAGAACGTTCTGCATCTTCTTTTGCTTCTTTTAAATCTTCAGCTTTTTCATCATATTCAGCTTGTAATTTAGCTTTTTTGTCAACATCAGTTTCAGCAGCGATTTCTTTTTCTAATTCCACAAGTTCTTCTTCTTGGTCAAGAATAGATGTACCATACATAGCTTTCTTTCTAGCATATTCAATATCTTCAGCAGTAACAGCCACATCTTTTAGGATGTCTGCATCCATTAAATATGTAAATGTAGAGATACCTCCACTTGCTCTTAAAGCTTCATAAACTTGTTGTTTAGTAACTTTGTAATCTCCAACTTGTAAATATATTTCATTTGGATTTTCAACTTTAGCACTTTCAACAGGTCTGCTTGCAATTGCAATAATTGTACATGTAACCGCAACAACAGCTAATCCAATTAAAACAGGTAATAAAACTTTTAATGGACTCTTTTGTTGATAAGTACTCTTTTTGTTCTTTTTACTCATAATTTTTCTCCTTTTTATTGTTAATTTAACTTTCATAAAAAAGCAACACTATTATATTACCAAAATTTGCTAAAAATTTCAAATCATATAATATAAAAAAATACTTTTTCATACTTACATATAACATAACAAAAAAAACTTCATTTTTTTTGGGCATACATAATAAACTTTTTATTATTTTTTTCGTATCCTAATATTGGAAGGAGGCAGTTTATGAACCAAGGACGTGGAGAATATGGATACGCATTCATATTAGTATTATTTATTTTATTAGTTATTATCGGTGCATGCTGGGCATTCTAGACTCCAGTATTAAGAATAGTAGGGACTAACCCTACTTTTTTATTATTAACTATTAGCCTAAAATAATTCATACATAGTTTTTTATTTTAATTGTTCAAATCAACAATATATGTTATAATATAATGTTGAAGGAAGAATTAATTATGAGAATTATTATTTTAGCAAGTGGTTCCAAAGGTAACTCCACTTATATAGAAACTGATAATACAAAGATTTTAATTGATGCTGGAATAAGTCATAAAAGAGTATTAGAAAAACTAAAAGAAAACAATATCTCTTTTAATGATTTAGATGCTATATTAGTTACTCATGAACATATAGATCACATAATGCATCTAGCAAGTATAAGTAGTAAATGTAATGCGAAAATATTCATTACTAAAGAATCTTTTGAAAATCTACATCCAAATATTTTAAATCAATTAAAATTATCTAATATCTTTTTTATTAGTGTAGAAAAACGTTATTCGCTTAATGAAATAACTTTTGTACCTATACAATTATTTCATGATACAAAAAATGCAGTAGGTTTCTTATTTAAAATTGAAGATAATAGTATTGCATATATTACTGATACTGGACATATTCTTCCAAAATATTATCCTTTACTAAAACAAATGAACTATTTAATAATTGAATCTAATCACGATGTTGAAATGTTATTAAATAGTAATCGTGACTATCGTTTAAAGAAAAGAATTTTATCTAAAAATGGGCATCTTTCTAATGATGAATGCTCACAAATACTAAAAGAAATTATTTCTCCTAAAACTAAATGTATTATTTTAGCACATCTAAGTGAAGAATGTAATACAAAAGAATTTGCTTATAACTCTGCATCAAGGGTTATAGAAGAAACAGGCTATAACCCTAATTTGTTAATAGCCGAACAAAATACTTCAATAGAAGTTATAATGGAGAAAAAAAGTGCTTAAACTAATATGTGTTGGTAAGATTAAAGAAAAGTTTTTAGTAGAAGGAATAGGAGAATACACAAAAAGAATTAATGGTTATGATAAATTCCAAATTATTGAAGTAAGAGAATTTAATCAAAAAACAATTAGACAAAATATGCAAGACGAAGCTAAAGCTATTCTACAAGAAATTAGTGACAAAGACTTTGTCATAACTTTAGAAATTAAAGGGAAAATGTTATCAAGTCCAGAACTTGCTGAAGAAATATTGAAAATAAAAAATTACCATTCTACCTCTATTGCCTTTGTAATTGGTGGTAGTAATGGACTAGATGAATCAGTTATAGAAAGAAGCAACTATCATCTATCTTTTTCAAAATTAACATTTCCACACCAATTAATGCGTTTAATTGTTGTAGAACAATTATATCGTGCATTTACAATTATTAATAATCAAGAATATCACAAATAAGGAGAGAATTATGTTTTTTAAGATTATATATTTAATTATTTTAGGATTATTTTTATTAGCATTTATTTACAACTTTGTTCAAAGTTTAATTAGAGACAAAAAAGCGAAAAAAGCATTAAAAGAAAATCCAATCGCAGTTAAATCAACTGTAAGAGATGTACAACAAGTAAAAGGTAGAGTTTACATTTCTGTTGACTTCAATAGCAGTCATAATCGTTTATTATTTTCAGAAACTTTCGAATTATATGAAGGAGATATTAAATTAGAAGATTACCCTATTGGTAAAGAAGTTGAAATTTATCATAACGATATGGAAGGTGTTGAAAAAGTTCGTAATTTCCCTGTTCAGTTACAAGGTACAAAGGTAAAACTTGAAAAAGGGTTATTATTCTTAAATAGTGCATTAATTTTCTTAGGGGCCTTTGTTTTAGGTAATACACTATTTATGTATATTCAAGCAAAAGCATTCACGACTGATATTCCATTAGTTGGTGAAAATGGTTTATATTCTAATTACTTTTATATGCTATTAATGTTTGTTATTTATTTTATTTTAACTAATTATTTAGTTGCAAGTATCGTAGATACTCCAAAAAGTGAATTACAAAATTATTTAAAATTCTATGGTAATGTTGCTAAAGCCCGTGTAATTACTTATAAATTTGGTAGAAATAAAAATGCCCGTGGTGTAAAAGAATCAATCATCACTCTTGAATTCAGTACAAATAAAGGAGAAAAAGTAGAAACAAAGTTAACTTCTTTCTTATATACTGAAACTCAAGAAGAATATATTGATATTCTTTATGATCCAAAAAATCCTAAAACAGTTGTATATTTAAGACAATAATATGGGAAAACTATTTCAATTAAAATCCGATTATCAACCAACTGGTGATCAACCAGGAGCAATTGAAAAATTATCTACCAATTTAGCAAATGGTGTTAAAGAACAAACATTACTAGGAGCTACAGGTACTGGTAAAACTTTTACAATCGCAAATGTTATCGATAATATTGATAAACCAGTCTTAGTATTAGCTCATAATAAAACATTAGCTGGACAGCTTTATAGTGAATTTAAAAAACTATTCCCTGATAACCGAGTTGAATACTTTATTTCATACTATGATTATTATCAACCCGAAGCCTATGTTCCCAGCAAAGATATATATATTGAAAAAGATTCAAGTATTAATGATGAAATTGACCAATTAAGACATGCGGCTACTTCTTCTATTTTAGAAAGAAAAGATACCATTATTGTAGCCAGTGTTTCTTGTATTTATGGTATTGGAGATCCTGATGATTATAAAGACTCAATGTTAACACTAAGAGTTAATGAAGAATTTTCAAGAGATCTTTTATTAGAAAAACTCGTACAAATGCAATATGTTCGAAACAATATTGAATTTGCAAGAGGTAGTTTCCGCGTAAAAGGTGATAATGTTGATATTATCCCCGCAAGTGAACACGACCAAGGTATTAGAATTACTTTCTTCGATAATGAAATTGAAAGAATTTCTTACTTTGAAGTCGTAAGTGGTAGATTAATCTCTACTACTAGTGTTGTATCGATATTCCCCGCAACTCACTTCGTTACTAATCCTGCTAAAGTTGAAGAGGCTTTAAGAAGAATACAAAACGAAATGGATGAAAGAGTTGCATATTTTAAAAGTCAAGAAAAATATCTAGAAGCTCAAAGAATAAAAGAAAGAACTTCATATGATATTGAAATGATTCGAGAAGTTGGCAGTTGTAGTGGTATTGAAAACTATTCAAGACATATGTCTCTTCGTGAAGAAGGTGAAACTCCTTCAGTACTACTAGACTTCTTTAAAAATGAATTTCTATTAGTAATTGATGAATCCCATGTAACAATCCCTCAAGTAAGAGGAATGTATAATGGTGATAGAAGCCGAAAACAAACGCTTGTTGATTATGGTTTCCGTCTTCCAAGTGCATTAGACAATAGACCACTTAATTTTGAAGAATTTCAAAATAAAATTGATCAAGTCATCTATGTATCTGCCACACCTGGGGATTTTGAAAAAGAAAGATCATTTGAAATAGTTGAACAAATTATTAGACCAACCGGTCTATTAGATCCTTTAATTGAAATCAAACCTACTAAAAATCAAATTGATGATGTCATTAGTCAAATAAAAGCTCAAATCGCAAAAGGCGATAAAACACTAATTACAACTCTAACAATTAGAATGAGTGAGGACTTAACAAGTTACTTAAAAGATGTTGGTATTAAAGTCGCTTATCTTCATTCAGAAATCAAAGCATTAGAAAGAATGGCAATTATTCGTAAACTTAGACAAGGAATTTATGATTGTATAGTCGGTATTAATCTTCTAAGAGAAGGTTTAGATATTCCAGAAGTTAGTTTAATTTTGATTCTTGATGCAGACAAAGAAGGTTTCTTAAGAAGTGAACGTTCACTAATTCAAACAATTGGCCGTGCCGCAAGAAATAGTGATGGTAAAGTTATTATGTATGCTGATAAAATCACTGATTCAATGAGCAAAGCAATCACCGAAACTTATCGAAGAAGAGAAATTCAAGAAGAATATAACCAACTTCACAATATTATTCCAACAACAATTAAGAAAGAAATTAATGATGATTTCATTATTACTCAAGAAATTAGTAAAAATACTTCAATTGATGCAGAAGATTATAATTCAATGACATTAATTGAAAAACGCAAACTTGTTAAAATTTTAGAAGAACAAATGCGTAAAGCATCAAAAGAATTAAACTTTGAAGAAGCAATGATGTTAAGAGACGCAATATTAGAAATAAAAGAAACAATGAGGTAATTTTTATGAAAGTTATCGTAGGACTAAGCGGAGGTGTAGACTCTAGCGTTGCACTTATAAATCTTTTAAAAGAAGGTTATGAAGTTGAAGCAATGTTTATGCGTAATTGGGATAGTGCTACCAATAATGATATTAAAGGCAATCCAACACTAACTGATGATGTTTGTCCTCAAGAGGTTGATTACCAAGACGCCAAAAAAGTTGCGGATGCACTGGGAGTGAAACTTCATAGAGTAGACTTTATCGACGAATATTGGAATACTGTTTTTAAGTATTTCTTAGATGAATACAAAAAAGGTAGAACACCAAACCCTGATATAATGTGTAATAAAGAAATTAAATTTAAAGCATTTCTAGAACATGCAATGAGTTTAGGAGCTGATTTTATCGCCATGGGCCACTATGCAAGAGTCATTCATGACGATGGAAAACATTATATGTTACGTGGTTTAGATGAAAATAAAGACCAAACTTACTTCCTTTCTCAAATATCTAATAGTCAACTTGCTAAGGCACTTTTTCCTATAGGTCATATGCAAAAAAAGGAAGTTAGAGAAGTTGCAGAAGAATATAATTTAGTTACAGCAAAGAAAAAAGATTCTACTGGAGTATGCTTTATCGGTGAAAGAAACTTCAAAGAATTCTTAAAAAATTACTTACCTGCTAAAAGCGGAGTCATGATGACTTTCGATGGTAGAGTAATGGGAACTCATGATGGAATCATGTATTATACCATTGGCCAACGTCACGGTCTTGGTATCGGTGGAGATGGTGAACCTTGGTTTGTAGTTGGAAAGGATTTACAAAAGAACATTTTATATGTGGCTCAAGGGCAACAAAACCCTCTTCTTTATGCTAATAGAGTTATTGTATCAAACGTTAATTTCTTTAATGAACCTCCACTAGAGGGGGCAGAAATTACAGCAAAATTCCGTTATCGCTCAAAAGATGTTCCCGTTATAATACATTATTTAGAAGACAATAAAGTTGAAGTTCATACACTAACTCCTGCTTGGGCAGTAACTCCAGGACAAGCATGTGCTTTCTATGATGGAATGTATTGTTTAGGTGGAGGAACAATTGATGAAGTTTATATGGATGAAGAAAAAAGGAAGTATTAAAAATGCAAATTTTTAATATAAATTTAAATAATGTTAATAGCTTTAAACTCCCACCACTAGTCGCAACAATCGGACAATTCGATGGCTTACATCTTGGTCACATGAGTTTAATCAATAAATGTTTAGACATTAAAAAGAATAAAAACTTTAAATCTGCATTAATTACCTTTAGTCCTAGAGTAGATGTAATTATTAAAAATGATTCTATTACAAACTACCTACTAGATTACAATTCATTTGTAAATAAACTAGTTTCTTATAATATTGATTATCTAATTATAATAGATTTTAATAAAGAAGTTTCTAATATTTCCCACAAAGATTTTATAACTAAACTTCTTCTTCCTTTGAACATTAAGGAATTAATCGTTGGCTTTGACTTTAGTTATGGATATTTAGGGCTAGGGAACCCTTCTACTATTTATGAAGATAGTAATGATCTTATCAATCCTATTATCATAGAAGAACAAACAATCAATGATATAAAAATTGGAACAAACCAAATCAAACATTATCTTAGTGAAGGAAATATTATTCAAGCTAATAGATTACTAGGATATAATTTCTTTATTAATCTTAATAAAACAAAATCTATTATAACTTGTGATAACATAAATTTATTAAAAGATAAAAGTTATTCTGTTATTATTAACAACAATAATTATATTATAGAAAAAGTTGCTAACCAATTCTTTATTAAAGAAAGTTTATTTATGAATGATAATATAACTACTATTGAATTTATTAAATAAAAGAAGCATTGCTTCTTTTTTTATTTACTTAATTATTTTAAAAACCTTTGTTATTTTGATATAATAGATAAAGAAAGGAGACAGAATATGGAACTTAAAGCTCTAATATCTAGAATAAATTATTATAACAAAGAAAACGGTTATTCTGTTGTCCTTGTTACATTAAAAAAAGATCAATTTACATTATTAAAAAAATCAGGAAATTTAATTGGAAATAAACTTATTGTTGTAGGCACCTTTGATCGACAACCTGTAGTAGAAGAAGAATATGAATTTAATGGTGAATTTACTAGAGATCCTAATTATGGTTTACAATTTAAATTTACATCATTTAGAAGAATATCAATTAATAGTCCTGATGCTTTAATTCAATATCTATCAAGTGATCTCTTTCCTGGAATAGGTATTGTAACTGCTAAAAATATTGTAAATAATTTGGGCCTAGATGCTATAGAACAAATCTTGAATGATAAAAATGTTTTAGTTAAAATAGGAATTAAAGAAAAAAGTATAAACATTATTTATAACACAATCTTAGAAAATAAAAATTCACAAGATACAATGTTATTTTTCATCAACTATGGTGTAAGTATGGAAATGTGTCATAGAATCATCAAAACTTTAGGACCAAATGCTGTAGGAATAGTTAAAGAATCCCCTTATATCTTAATGAATAAAATCGAAAGATTTAGTTTTATTAAAAATGATGTTCTTGCATTAAAAATGGGAATTCCTAAGGATTCTAAAACACGTTTAATTGCATTAATTTCTTATGTGTTAAAAGACACATTATATCAACTAGGCAATAGTTATATAAACAAAACTGATTTATTTGCCGCAACAAATAAATTTTTAAAAGATACTACAATCGATTACGATTTCTTTTTAGAAGTCTTAAACGATTTAAAAAACAACAGAACAATATTTGAATCAAATGAAGGATTAATATTCGACTTTAATCTTTATGAAAAAGAAAAGAAACTTGCAGAGTTTATAACTAAAAAATTAACTAGTTGTAAATTAAATTATTCTGAAAAACAAATTGAAAAAGCCTTTACTCAAACTGAAGAAACATTCAATATTGAGCTAAGTGATTTACAACGAACTGCTGTAAAAGCTTCTTTTACTGAACCAATTGTAATAATTACTGGGGGACCAGGTACTGGTAAAACTACTATAGTAAAAGCTATTTTAAATATGTATGTTGCATTGCATAAAAATAATTCAAACGTTTTAGAAGGGGTTGCTTTATTAGCGCCCACTGGTAAAGCAAGTAAACGTTTAAAAGAACTTACCAATTTTAATGCTCAAACCATTCACAAATATCTTGGATATGGTGGTGAACACTTCTTTGAATATGGTATTGATAATAAGAGAGATTCAAAATTAGTTATAATTGATGAAGCTTCTATGATGGATTTACCACTAGCATATCAACTTTTCTCAGCACTTAACGATGATACACAAATTATCATAGTTGGAGACGTAGATCAATTGCCATCTGTTGGTCCCGGACAAATCTTAAAAGATTTAATCGATTGTAAAGAAATTACGACTATTAGATTAAATAAAATTCACAGACAAGCAGCTGATTCTAAAATTATTCAACTTGCTCATAATGCTAATGAAGGTTTAATTCCTGAAAATTTCTTAACTAAATTTCCCGATAGAATTTATATTCCAAGTGAAAAAGAAAATATAATTTCTTTATTAAAAGAATGGGTAATACAAGCAATGAACAAAGGAAAAACCCTTAATAAAGATATTCAAATTCTTGCTCCAATGTATCGTTGTCAAAATGGAATAAATGAACTTAATATTGAATTACAAAATATTGCTAATCCTCTAAATGATAAAAACGAAATTCGCTATTTAGGACAATCTTTTAGAATAAATGATAAAGTAATTCAATTAGTTAACAGAAGTGAAAAGAAAGTAATGAATGGGGATATTGGTATAATAGAAAATTTTACTTATAAAAATGGTGAAATCAATGGTATAACTGTTCAATATGATTTTGGTGGTGTAGATTACACTATTGAAGAATTAGAAGATTTAAAACATGCATATGCTATTAGTATTCATAAGTCACAAGGTAGTGAATTCGATATTGTTATACTTCCACTTACAACTGATTATGCTTATATGTTTAAGCGTAAACTTATTTATACCGCAATAACAAGAGCGAAAAAAATGCTTGTATTAATAGGAGATGTTAATGCTTATAGAAAAGGTATCACATATATCGAAAGAACTAGAAATACCATATTAAAAAAACTTATAATAGAATCTTTAAATTCTAAAAAAGTTTTAATTGATGATAGCACTAGTGCTTTTTCAACATTAGGAGAAATGGAAACAGATATAGATGATATCTCCCCATATGATTTCGAAAAGCCTAGAAAAGCAAAAGACTTGGGTGAATATGAAGTAGATTTAGATTAAAGGTTCCTTTGGAACCTTTTTCCATTATTTGGAATATTAAATATAGTATATTTATAATTATTATGGATATAATATTATTGCTGACGAAAAGGCAATCTAGCTTTTTTAGGGGAACTTGGTGAAAAGTTTAGAACTATCTAAGATGATTGCCCTTATCAGCACTTTAAACTAAAAGGAAAGGTGATACAATGAAATCAATGTTTGTTCCCTTTATGCTTGGAGCAAGTATGGTTCTAGGTTTTTATTACATCAAGTCTAATAAGTCAAAATTTGACAAATTAGTAAAAGAAGTTCAAGACTGTGGTAATAAAATTATCGGCGAGTTTAAAGGTAGTAACAATTGTGGCTGTAACCAAAATGGTATGGGCTGCTAAATAAAAAAGAAAGGTATTAACCTTTCTTTTTTTATTTTATATCTGGAACATATAAACTCTTCTTACTTAATGTTGGAACTGGGCTAGTATAACTACCTTTATCTGCTTTAACAACATATTCACTTGTTCCCGCAAGTTTAGAGTCCATTAAATCTATCAAATGTAAAGCTAGTGCTTCAAACATCATCGGTTCTTTAGGACTTCCATATTCTAATTCTCCATGGTGAGATGCCATCATATGTAAAAGTGCTAAAGCCTCATCAGTTTCCTCAAAATTATTTTCTCTAATAACATCTTGAACTTTAGTTAAACCAATGACAATATGACCTAATAAATTTCCTTCTTTTGAATAAGTTGGGGTTTTATCACTTGTAATTTCAACTGTTTTGCCAATATCATGAATTAAAACACCAGCCTTTAATAAATCTTTATTTAGACCAGGATAATTCTTAATAAGTACATCCGCAATACTTAACATTGAATATACATGATATGCTAAACCACCCATATAATTGTGATGCATCGTAATAGCAGCTTGATGAACAAAATATTTATCGGCATCTTTACCAATTAGATCTACTACAATTTTCTTTAATATTGGATTTTGAATGTTTTTAATTTCTTCCTTAATTGAAGACTTTAATTCTTCCAAATCAATTGGAGCAGTTTTATAAAACTTAGATAATTCAACTTCTCCATCAACAATATCTTCAATTCTTGTAATAATGATTTGGTTTTTTCCTGCATAATCATTTACTTTTACATTTAACTTATAGACATTTCCAACTTCAATCTCACCCTTTGATAATGATTGAACAATACCAACAGTCCAAATTCTAGCATCAGATAAATCATCACCATCACTTAATGTTAAGCCATAATATGGTGTTTGATTGACAGTTTGTTTAATTTGACAATTTGTAACTAATGCATATAAGATAACATTATTATCGCCAACTTTTAATTCTTTAAATTTCATATTAAATCAACCCCTTTTGTACTAACACATGATATTCTGGATTTTGAGAAAGCATAGCCTCTTTAACTTGTTGACCACAACGATCTTTAATACTGGCTAGTTCTTCTTCACTTTCATCACCAGATAAAATTTTATTCAAATAGTTATTTAGTAGTTCAGCATATTCCCTATCATAGTAATCTTTTAGTTTTAAAATTTCATTACTATATTTATTCTCTTGTTGAATGTTTTCTTTAACAATCTCTTTAGTTTCTTCCTCAATTGATGACTCTTCGGAAATAGTTTCAACCTTAGGGTTATTCATATTGTTTAAAATGAATAATGCTTTTTCTTTTAAAGGTTCATATTCGTTTTTCAATAAACCATTAATAACCTCAGATGCTAATTCATCCATTATTTCTTTAACAAATGGTCCGGCAACTCCATTATTTAATTTAACAATATCAGCGCCATTCAATTTCAAATCACTAATAGAATGAATAGGTAACTTTTTATCTATTTTTTTAACTTTATTAAATAATTTAGGATAACTATTTCTAATGTAATAATTGATTTTTACAGCACTTAACAAGGTTTCAGCACCATATTTATAAACATCAGCATTAGTAATGTTTTCTTTTTCTTTCTTTTCATAATTTTTAGTTGCTTCAACCGCAATTAATAAGTCTCTTATTTTATTTAAGAAAACTTTATCGAAACATGTATTTTCAGGTATATCTTCTGATAAACAATAACAAATAACGATCTTTTCTAATAAACTTAACTTCTTGAAATACTTTTGGATATAAGGCATTCCTTTTCCATAATAAGATAAATGTTTATGTGTTTTATAATTTATCATTTCAGAAACGGCTTTTTTTCCATAAGGTGCTTCAAAAATTTTAACAATTTCTTTAGATACTTGATAATTAGACAACTCTCTTAGATATTTATTAGAAGAATGGATACCAATAATAGTTCTGATTGCGATATTAAAATTAAATCTAGCTACCAAATTATAAGCCCTTAAAATTCGTAATGGATCTTCTTTAAAACGAACAGATGGTCTTCCAATACAACGAACAATTTTTCTTTTAATATCTTTTTGACCTTTAACCAAATCAATAACTTTTAATGTATCTGTTAAAGCTAATGCGTTTACAGTAAAATCTCTTCTTTTTACATCATCAATTAAATTTTGTGCATAATATATTTTTGATGGCTTACGTGTCTTTTCATATACCTCTTCTTTAAAAGTACTGATTTCAAAAACATAATCATCTACCTTTAAAGTAACACAGCCTAAATGTTGATACTCCATATTAACATTTGGAAAAATCTCTTTAATTTGTGCAGGAGTAGCATTTGTTGCGATATCAACATCTATAAAATCATTATGCATAATATAATCACGAACAACACCACCAACTAAATATGCTTGATATGTAAAACTATTTAAAATTTTAACTATTTCTAATCCTTTATTTAAGTATTGTTCTTTCATATTAATTTCTCCTATACGTTAAATCTGAATAGCATTATATCCCCGTCTTGAACAACGTATTCTTTGCCTTCGCTTCTAACACGTCCTGCTTCTTTAACTTTTTGAGGGTTTCCATACTTTACGAAATCTTCATAACTCATTGTTTCCGCTCTAATAAATCCTCTTTCAAAATCGCTATGAATAACACCAGCACATTCTGGAGCTTTCATACCTTTTTTATAAGTCCAAGCACGACATTCTTTTTCACCAGCAGTGAAGAAAGTCTCTAATCCTAATAAACTATATGCTTTTTCAACTAATAGATCTAATCCACTTCTAGTTAATCCTAAATCATCTAAAAACATTTGACGATCTTCTTCATCTAGTTCTGCTAATTCCTCTTCAATTTTAGCAGAAATCATAACAACTTCTGAACCTTCTTCTAATGCTTTTTCTCTTAACATATCCACATATTTGTTACCAGTTGAAATATCATTTTCAGAAATATTGGCAATATATAACATTGGCTTCATTGTTAAGAAACTATAGTTTTTCACAAACTCTTTTTCTTCTTTAGTTAATTCTGCATGTCGAGCAGGTTTTCCTGCATCTAAAGTTTCTTTAATCTTAACTAAAATGTTATATTCCATTTGAGCTTCTTCTTCAGCTCTAAATTGAGCTTTCTTTTGAATTTTTGGTAATCTTTTTTCAATGACATCCATATCAGCTAATATTAATTCTAAATTAATAGTTTCAATATCACGAATAGGATCAACATTACCTTCCACATGAATAATATTTGTATCCTCAAAACATCTAACAACTTGACATATAGCGTCTACATCACGAATATGTGATAAGAATTGATTCCCTAAGCCTTCACCATTAGAAGCCCCTTTTACTAATCCCGCAATATCAGTAAATGAAAAAGATGTATACACTACACTTCTAGGATTAATTACGCTTACTATATGATCTAGTCTTGGATCTTTTACTTCAACAATACCAACATTAGGTTCAATTGTTGCGAAAGGGAAATTAGCTGCTAAAGCTTTTGATTTAGTAATAGCGTTAAATAAAGTAGATTTACCAACATTAGGTAATCCAACAATTCCTGCTGTTAATGCCATAATAAATATCTCCTATAATATAATAACTAATAAAATAATTAGTAATAATCTTAATAATAAATTTTCAGTAATATTACGTTTTGTATAAAAATAATTAATGCCCAAAATTGCTTGAAATACTAAATTACTACCAATACAAATAATTGCATCTATAAAAGAAATATTAACTAATAGTAATATAGCTATTGATGAAAGAGCTGTTCCAATAAGTGCTTGTAATACAACAATCCAACCATCTGCTAAAATAGTTGTTTGATCAAACCAATTAATGACAGCTTTACGGAATATTACTTCTTCAACAAAAGCATAACTTAATAAAACAATTAAAATCTTAATTATTGATAAAGATCCTTCAAGTTGCATATCTACTGTTGGATTAACTAAATAATCCTTAAAGAAATATGGAATAACACTAATAGGTGTAAACTTATGAAGTAAAACAATTACAGCAACTACCCCTATGCCAATTAGTAAAGAAATAATTGTTCTTTTTTCAAAAGTAAATCTAAAATAATCTTTGAAGTCTTTTACATTAATCAAAAAAGCAACTCCAGCCATAATAATACCAGTAATAACTAATGCATTAATAGCTGAAAAATAAGCAATCGCAACAGGCAAATCTTGGCCAACAGCCCCATAATCAAATCCGGCATGAACATTATTAAAAATTACTCCGAATAATACATCAACTAATCCTGTTACTACAAAAGCAATTAAAAAATAAAATAAAACACTTCTTTTACCTATTTCATCTTCTTCAATTGGTTCAATTCCAGATTTCATTAGTTTTTCAACTTCGTCAGAATGTGCTCCACATCTTGTGCACCATTCTTCATCATTATTTAATACTCTATAACAACTTTGACATCTTATTTTCATAATACCACCAGTATCTTATTATACCAAATTTTTCATAAAATATCAAAAAAAAGACATATAATTAAGTTTTACTATTTTTAACAACAAAAAAGAAGTTTTATTGTATAATATCAATGGTGATTAAAAATGATAGTTATAATAACAAAACAACAATTAGACTTAAAAGATGCCACAATAATAAATGAAGAAATTGAAATGATTGATGATTATTCATTCTATTATAATAATACAATAATTAATTTTGATTATTTAATTTGTGACGATTTTAAAATGTTAAAAAATATCGAAAAAACTAAAATGATTATTGATGAAGAACCTGTTACCAACTTTTTTCAACAAACTTCCCTAGAACATATTTATATTGGTAATATTGAAATTGCTTTAGATCATTTATATAATGGAGATGAGTAGGATTAATGTCCTACTTTTTTTGTAATATATTACCATGTAAAAAATTAACATTTCGTTAAATAATAATTATGGTGATATATTTGAAAAAAATACTTAAAATCATATTAAAAACTTCTAGAATTATTCTTGCGATAATAGTAATAATGGTATCTTTAATTACTATTAGTTTTGCAGTCATAAATTATAAATTATCATATGATATTCCTCAAGTAGTCAATATTGAACTTTATGATAATCAAAATAATAAATATTTATCTTATACTAATGGTAGAAAACAAAATTATGTGAAAATTGAAAATATTAGTCCTAATATTATTAATGCTTTTCTTAGTATTGAAGATAAAAGATTTTATCAACATCAAGGAATTGATATTGTTCGAATCTTTGGAGCAATTTTAAGTGACATCAAAGCTGGAAGTTTCAAAGAAGGGGCATCAACCATAACCCAGCAGTATGTTAGAGCACTATACTTAGATAATAATAAAACAATTAAAAGAAAACTTTCAGAATTATTAATTGCCATGAATATTGAAAGTAAATACTCTAAAGATGAAATATTAGAAGGGTATCTTAATACAATCTATTTTGATCACGGGATATATGGTATAGAAGATGCAAGTATTTATTATTTTGGAAAAAAATCATCAGAACTTACCATTTCTGAAGCTGCAATTCTTGCGGCCATTCCAAAAGGCCCAAGCATTTATTCCCCAATTAAAAATCCTGAAAATAATACTGAAAGAAAGAATCTTATTTTACAAGAATTATTAAACGATCAAATAATAACTTTTGATCAGTTTAATATTGCATTAAATGATAAACCCAATATCATCGGAATAAATCCTCATACTGAAGATGAAGCTGCTCCTTATTTTCAAGATATGGTAATTAAAGAAGTTCTCCAAATGAATTTTATTGGGGATTATTTATATAAAGGAATCAAAGTTTATACAACTTTAGATACAGAGTTAAACAACTCTCTACTTAAATATATTAAAAAATACCATCCCAATTCTGATATTGAAATAGCATGTTATGCAGTTGAACCTAAAACAGGTGCAGTTCTTTCAGTTATTGGAGGAACAAATTATAAAACCTCTTCTTTTAACCGAGCAACAAATAGTAAAAGACAACCAGGTTCAACAATTAAACCATTTCTTTATTTAACTGCATTAGAAAATGGTTTTAATCTAGCAACTACATTCAAAAGTGAAAAGACAACATTTTACGTCAATAATGAAGCTTATTCTCCCCATAACTATAAATCTATTTATCCCAACCAAGATGTATCAATGATTTATGCACTTGCAACAAGTGATAACATTTATGCTATGAAAACGCATCTATTTTTAGGAGAAGAAAAACTTGCAGATAAATTGAAATCCTTTGGAGTCAGTGGAAACATTCCTGCCATTCCTTCACTTGCATTAGGAACCTATGAAATGACTTTACAAGAATTAACTAATGCTTATCAAATTCTTGCGAATAACGGAGTTCAACAAGATAGTTATCTTATTTCTAAAATAACAACTATTGACGATGAACCATTATATGAAAGAAAAAATACTAGTGGTAAAAGATTAGCTGATGAAACAGATGTGTACTTATTAAATGAAGCAATGACAAAAGTTTTTGATCCAAAAGTTTCAATTAATATTCTCCCTACTTGTGCTAGAATATCTTCTCTTATTTCTCACAAATTAAGTGCAAAGACAGGTTCTACCGATACAGATAATTTGATAGTCGGTTATAATGAAAACATCTTACTATCTATTTGGACAGGATACGATGATAACCAAAAAATTAATTCTAGTGAAGATACTTCATTTGGTAAACAAATATGGGCAAGAACAATTGATAAATACTTAGATTCTAAAAATGATAATTCATGGTATAAAACTCCAGAAAATGTTGTGAAAGTACTTATGAATCCAATTACAGGTTTTTATTCATCCATTAATGGATATACTGATAATGTATATTTTAGAAAGAATAATATCCCTTGGTTCATTGAACTGCTTTACAAAAAAGAAGAATAAAAAGTCTTAATGAAGAAACCATCTTCAATTAAGACTTTTTAATTATTTATATGATGTAATATAATTTTTATATTTTGTATATAAAACACTTGATGGAATAGCAAATCCCATACCAATGACAACATCTTCATCATCAACTAATTTCCAAGTATTTATGCCAACCAATTCACCTTCTAGGTTGAATAATCCACCACCACTATTTCCGGGATTAATCGCAACATCGTGTTGAATATAATAGTTGTAGTCATTTTCAGTTCCTGCATATCTATATGGATGACTAACAATTCCATAAGTTACAGTATTAAAAAAATCAATTGACATTGGAGTTCCAATTGCTAAAACAATTTGTCCTTTTTTTAAATCATTTGAATTTTTAACTGTTGCAAATGGTAAATAAATTGTACTTGTAAATTTAATTAATGCTAAATCAAGTTTTTCATCACGATCTACAATTTCAACACTTGTTGATTGATAATCAGAGTTTGAAATTTTATCAGATAAATAAACACGGCAATTAATATTAATTGTACCATCAACCACATGATTATTAGTAACGGCATAATATTCATAATTTGTAATGTTAGTAGAATCATCATTAACAATTATACCATTACTATATGCAGTTCTTTTGATAATTACTGCACTACCTAGTGAAGACGTTGCTAAATTAGATTCAATTATCGCAACACAATATTGTTCAGCTTTTTCACTTGCAACAACAATCGCGTCTTCAACATCATTTATAGTATAATCAGATACATTTATTACTTTATTATTAATAGTGTTATTAGTAACTTTCTCTTTATTAGAAAAACAACCTGTTATACTAAAACACATTATTAAGCAAATAATTGATAAAAATATCTTTTTAGTCATTATTTTCCCACCCTTTTATTTTAAATAATCTTTTTGTATTTTCTAAGATTTTATCAGCAAATTCATCACTACTTATTTGTTTGATTTCACATATTTTTTGAACAATTAATGGAATATACTTAGGTCCATTTTCTTTACCTCTATATGGATGAGGAGTAAGATATGGCGAATCAGTTTCAGTCAGTAAATAATTTATATCGATTTTTTCAGCAACTATCTTCGGATCTTTTGCATTAGTAAAAGTTACAGGACCTCCAAGACCAATATAAAAATTTAATTTAATAAACTCTTTAGCCATTTCATAACTACCTGAAAATGAATGCATTACACCACCAATAAGTTCTGCATGATGTTCTTTTAAAGTAAGATATGTTTTATTCATAGCATCCCTTGAATGAATGATAAGAGGTTTATTGGCCTTTTTTGCAATTTCTATTTGTCGAATAAAACTTTCTTCTTGTTCTTCTTCAGTAGTTGTATCCCAATGGAAATCATATCCAACTTCACCTATAGCTACAACTTTTGGATGGTTTACATTTTCTTCCAACCATTTATATTCTTCTTTTCCATATCCTTTTATTTCTGTTGGATGAAAACCAATAGCTGCATAGATGTTTTCATATTTTTCTGCTAGTTCAACCGCAATCTTAGAAGTTTCTAAATCAAAACCAGGAACAATAAATAGTCCAACACCATTTTGCATAGCTTCATCCATTACTTGCTTATATTTAGCATATAAATCTTTATTATTTAAATGACAATGAGTATCTACATACATTATTTTTTGTACTCCTTTGGACCAATTTTAGTTTCTTCTCCAACTTCAACTTTTGTATATTCCACAATAGACAAAGAAATACAAAGAATATATTCTAAAAGCATTAATAATATACAAGTATTATCTAGTGAAAATTCTTTAGGATTTGTTCCAAAAATTATAATTATTGGAACAATTAGAATAAATAAAGAGCCAATTCTTTGTTTAAATATTAAAGTTAGTGTTTTTCCGAATAATAAATAAATTATTGATATTATTCCTGCTGTTATTGTTATTGGCATATTTATTTCATTTAAAGATAAACTTGTTATTATTATAATTAATAAAACAACATTTACTAAAGTAAGTAAAAAAGAAGTTTTTTGATTATCTCTAAGTTCGCCAAATAATTTATTATCGAATTTTGTTTGATTAATAGGCAGTCTATAAACAGATAAAATAATAGATATAAAGTTTAAACTTAATAAAATTAAAATAATTATTATCATACATACCGGCATAATAGAAATATCAATAGGTGAAACATGAAGCATTCTAAGTCCAACATAAGCTAAAAAAGTTGTAATAGCATTTAATATTCCTGATGCCAAATCATGAATAAAATAACTTAGTATACCAGATACAATAATGCCAATTGAGCATAAAATTAATAGTAAAAATGGATAATAATTTTTAGTTTTATCAACAAATAACCCAACAACAGTAAGTATTAATATTATACCCCCTATTATTGAACTAATGTATAATGGTAAAATTGTTCTTTTTTTCATATTTTTATACCTTCTTTAATTTAGTATATTTTACCATAAATATCAGTTTTTGACAAAACAAAAACTCCTAAACAAAGTTTAGGAGTTATTTTTTAAATTAATTGTACTAAAATTAACGATCGATTTCAGTAACTGAACCAGCACCTACTGTACGTCCGCCTTCACGGATAGAGAACTTAGTTCCTTTTTCAACAGCGATTGGGTGGATTAGTTTAACTACCATTCTAGTGTTGTCACCAGGCATAACCATTTCAGTACCAGGCATTAATTCGATAACACCAGTAACGTCAGTAGTACGGAAATAGAATTGAGGACGATAGTTAGAGAAGAATGGAGTATGACGTCCGCCTTCTTCTTTTGTTAATACGTAAACTTCAGCTTCGAATTCATCATGAGGTTGAACTGATTTAGGTTTAGCAAGAACTTGTCCACGAACGATTTCTTCACGAGATACACCACGTAATAATGTACCAATGTTGTCACCAGCTTCAGCGTAATCTAATAATTTACGGAACATTTCAACACCAGTAACTACGCAAGCTTTAGTTTCTTTGATACCAACGATTTCAACAGTATCACCAACTTTAACTTGACCACGTTCAACACGTCCTGTAGCAACAGTACCACGACCAGTGATTGAGAATACGTCTTCAACTGGCATTAAGAATGGTTTGTCAACTTCACGTTCAGGGTTAGGAATATATTCGTCTACAGTTGCCATTAATTCAAGAACTGCATCAACATATTTTTGTTCGCCTTCTAAAGCTTTTAAAGCAGAACCACGGATAATAGGAGTATCATCTCCAGGGAATCCATATTCATTTAATAAGTCACGAACTTCCATTTCTACTAAGTCTAATAATTCTTCATCATCAACCATATCGCATTTATTTAAGAATACGATTAATTTTGGAACACCTACTTGACGGCTTAATAAGATGTGTTCACGAGTTTGTGCCATAGGACCATCTGTAGCAGCGATAACTAAGATAGCACCGTCCATTTGTGCAGCACCAGTGATCATATTTTTAACATAGTCAGCGTGTCCTGGACAGTCAACGTGTGCATAGTGACGAGCTTCTGTTTGATATTCAACGTGACATGTGTTAATAGTTATACCACGAGCTTTTTCTTCTGGAGCACCATCGATTTGGTCATAATCCATTTTTTTACAATAACCTTGTTTTGCTAAAACTGTAGTGATAGCAGAAGTTAAAGTAGTTTTTCCATGGTCAACGTGGCCGATTGTACCTATGTTAACATGGGGTTTAGTACGTTCAAATTTTTCTTTTGCCATAATTTAAAATTTCCTTTCTGTTTGGTTAAAATTAATTTCCTATTATATTATAAATTATTTATAAGTTTTTTGCAAGAAAGATGCTAAGAGTTTTAGCTATTTCTTGCTTTAATTACTTCTTCAGTAACTGATTTTGGACATTCTTCGTAGTGGTCAAATTGCATAGTGTAATTTCCACGACCTTGAGTATTAGAACGAAGAGCTGTCGCATAACCGAACATCTCTGAAAGTGGAACAAAACCACGAATAGCTTGTAATTGTCCACGAGCTTCTTGAGATTCGATTCTTCCACGTCTTGACATTAAATCACCAATTACATTACCAACATATTCATCTGGAACAGATACTTCTACTGAAGTAATTGGTTCTAATAATACAGGACGACATTTTTCTTTTGATGCTTTGAATGCCATTGAAGCAGCAACTTCGAAGGCGATTTGGCTTGAGTCAACATCATGATATGAACCAAATGTTAATCTAGCGCGAACATCGATTGTTGGGAACCCTGCAAGGTTACCATTTTGTAAAGCATTGATTAAACCTTTTTCAACAGCCGGAATATATTCTCTAGGAATAACACCACCAACGATTTCATCAACGAATTCAAATCCTTTTCCTGGGTTAGGTTCAAATGTAACTACGCAGTGACCATATTGACCACGACCACCTGATTGACGTACAAATTTACCTTCAACTTCAGCTGGAACAGAAATTGTTTCTCTGTAAGATACTTGAGGTTTACCAACATTACATTCAACTTTGAATTCTCTTCTCATACGGTCAACGATAATATCTAAGTGTAATTCACCCATACCGGCAATAATAGTTTGTCCAGTTTCGTGATCTGTATGTGTTTTAAATGTTGGATCTTCTTCTGCAAGTTTTGCAAGAGCAACACCCATCTTATCTTGGTCACCTTTTGTTTTTGGTTCAATAGCAACTGAGATAACTGGATCTGGGAAATTCATTGATTCTAAAATAATTGGAACTTTTTCATCACAAAGTGTATCACCAGTAGTAGTATCTTTTAAACCAACTGCTGCAGCGATATCACCAGCATGAACTTCTTTAATTTCAGTACGGTTATTAGCATGCATTAATAAAATTCTTCCGATACGTTCTCTCTTACCACGAGTAGAGTTATAAACGTATGTACCTGATTCAAGAGTACCAGAATATACTCTAAAGAATGTTAATTTACCTACATATGGGTCTGTCATAACTTTAAATGCTAAGGCAGAGAATGGTGCATCATCTTCATATGAAACAACCACTTCATTTCCATCATCATCTGTACCTTTAATAGCTTCAACATCTTCAGGGCTTGGTAAGTAATCAATAACAGCATCAATTACTTTTCTAATACCTTTATTTTTGAATGCAGTTCCACATAAAACTGGGAAGAATTCTACTGATAAAGTTGCTTTACGAATAGCACGTTTTAATAATTCAACACTTATTTCTTGTCCTTCAAGATAAGTTTCCATTAATTCGTCATCATAATCAGCAACTGTACTAATTAATTCTTCACGATAGATTTCAGCATCATCTTGTAAATCTTGTGGAATTGGAATGATATTTGTATTTTCATCAGGATTACCTTCAATGTATTGGTAAGCAGTCATAGTTACTAAGTCAATAATACCTTTGAACTCACTTTCAGCACCGATAGGTAATTGTAATGGAGCAGCAACAGCGCCTAAACGTTTTTGTAGAGAGTCTACACTGAATTTAAAGTTGGCACCAGTTTTGTCCATTTTATTAACGAATACAATTCTTGGTACCTTGTATTCAGTAGCTTGTCTCCAAACTGTTTCTGTTTGAGGTTCAACACCTGCTTGGGCATCAAGAACGGTAACGGCACCATCTAGTACTCTTAATGAACGACTTACTTCCACAGTAAAGTCTACGTGTCCTGGAGTGTCGATGATGTTGATACGGTGGCCATTCCAATAAGCTGTAGTGGCAGCTGAAGTAATTGTGATACCTCTTTCTTGTTCTTGGGCCATCCAGTCCATTGTTGCAGCACCGTCATGTGATTCACCAATTTTGTGAATTTTTCCTGTATGGTATAATACACGTTCAGTAAATGTTGTTTTACCAGCATCGATGTGCGCCATTATACCAATATTTCTAGTATTTTTTAATGATACATCACGAGGCATTTCTTCCTCCTCCTTTCATATAAGTAATGGTATTAATTACCATTGATAATGAGCAAATGCTTTATTAGCTTCTGCCATTCTATGAGTGTCTTCACGTTTCTTAACAGCTGCACCTAAACCGTTAGCAGCGTCAATAATTTCTTTTGCAAGTCTTTCTTCCATAGTTTTTTCATGACGAAGACGAGCATATAAAGTTAACCATCTTAAACCTAAAGTATAACGTCTAGCTTGACGAACTTCTACTGGAACTTGATAGTTAGCACCACCAACACGACGAGAACGAACTTCGACTTGTGGCATAATATTTTCTAGTGCTTGTTCATAAACTTCGATTGCATCGCGTCCTGTTGTTTTTGCAACAATTTCAAATGCACCATAAATAATTTGTTGAGCAACACCTTTTTTACCATCTAACATAACGCTATTAATTAATCTAGTAACTAATTTTGAATTATATATTGGATCTGGTAATACTTCCCTTACTGGGACATGTCCTTTACGAGGCATGATATTTCTCCTTTCTTTAAGATAAATTTTTATTTATTAAAATTATTTGCTGTTTTTTGGACGTTTAGCACCGTATTTAGAACGAGCTTGATTACGTTTTTCAACACCTGTAGTATCTAATGTACCACGGATGATATGATAACGAACCCCTGGTAAGTCCTTAACACGTCCACCACGAATCAATACAACACTGTGTTCTTGTAAACGATGTCCGATACCTGGAATGTAAGCAGTAACTTCTAATCCATTAGTTAAACGTACACGGGCAATCTTACGAATCGCAGAGTTTGGTTTTTTAGGAGTAGCTGTAGATACACGAGTACATACACCACGTTTTTGAGGTGATTTAACGTCTGTAGCGACTTTCTTCAATGTATTTAACCCAACACCTAATTGAGGTGATTTACTCTTACGAACCTTATCTTCTCTTGATTTGCGTACAAGTTGGTTAATTGTTGGCATTTTATATCTCCTTTCATATAATTATAGCCACGTTTCCTGGCGTTTCAAATTGTATTAAAATAATGGCCTGATTTAGGCTTTCAGGCCCCTCATTTCAAACCTCTAATATTATACGCCTTTTTAAACGATATTTCAAATAATATGATTATTTTTTTTATAATTATT
>JAFQRV010000032.1 GCA_017409905.1 Bacilli bacterium | reverse complement strand
TTGATTCTTTAGTTCAATATAGTTATCATTAGAAACAATTACTCTATTTTCATTTATTACATAACCTTTTAATAAATATTCTTTTAATATTTTATTAGCCCATTGTCTAAACATTATTCCTCTTTTTGATTTAACTCGATATCCTACTGCTAATATCATATCTAAATTATACATTAAAATATATTTTGTTTTTATATAAGATAATTCGGTTTTTCCGAATTTTCTTACGACGTTCTCAATATCTAACTCATTTTTTAAAATATTTTTAATATGTTCATTAATCGTCGATTTAGCTTTATTAAATAAAATAGACATTTGTTCTTGAGTCATCCATATAGTTTCTTCTTTTGGATTAACACTTACTTCTAATTCAAATTCACCATCAATAAATTTTACAATATCATAATTATTTGCTTTATTCATATTTATCCTTTCTAATAAAAAAAAGAGAATTAAAAATTTTTTAATCCTCTTTTAATTATAATTTAAAATTTAAGATAAATAAAGTAATTTATTTTTCGAAAAAAATATTTATTTTGATAAGAATTCAGTTATTAATTTATTAACTCTTAATCTATATGGAACTCTAGTGAAACAGTGTTCGCTACCTTCGATTTCATGGAAAGTACAGTTTGGATATAAACTTGCATATTTTCTTCCAAATTCAATTGGAACTGCTTGGTCGTTGCTGCCATGTACAATTAAAACTGGATTTTGGAATGTTTCCACATCTTTATATAAATCAATATTATCATTTTTAAATCCATCCATGAAGTTAATATTTAATAGGTATCCACCCATATCAATATTTTCTTCATCATACCAAATAGCTGCTGGGTTAATCTTTCTAGCTCTTGCTAATCTATCCATGTTTCCTGCAGGTGCACATAAAACTAGTTTAGCGATTTTTTCCTTATATTCTCTAGACATTACAGCACTTACAGCACCACCACATGAGAAACCTAATACATAAAGTGGAGTATCACCTTTTATTTCTAACGCATGATTTAGGATATTTCTTGCATCTTCTAATTCAGTTGAGAACGTCATTTCATCAAAATGTCCATCGCTCATTCCACTTCCCATAAAGTCCATTCTAATACTTGATACATTTACTTTCGCAAGTTCTTCGGCTAGGACTTTAAAGAAGTAGCCATTTTCATTCATATGACCAGTAAAGCCATGGAACATTACTACTAAACCTTTTTCATTTTCTGCTTTAGTATGTAATCCTCTTAATATATATTTTCCACTTTTTATTTCAATATAATTAATCATTATTTATACTCCCTTAGGGCAACTGGTAAATTATACTTATAACCCTTTAAAATTTCTTCAACTTTTTCTTCTTCATCAATATTTGTAATATACGCAAATATTGCTTTTTTTACTGTTTTGTATTTCTTTAACATTAAACTTGCTTCTTCTTTTGAACAACCAATAGCTTCTTGAATAATACCAAGTTGTCTTGCGACTAGCTTTTCATTGGTTGCTTGAACATCAATCATTAAGTTATGATAAACATGACCAAGTTTAACCATTACTGATGTTGAAATCATGTTACAAACAAGTTTTTGTGCAGTACCGCTTTTCATTCTAGTTGATCCACTAATTACTTCACTTCCTGTTACTGCTTCAACTGGATAATCAACAATACTTGCAAGTACTGATGCTTTCGCATTTACAATACAACCAGTTATGCAACCAACACTTTTCGCATATTCAATACCACCAATAACATAAGGAGTTCTACCACTTGCGGCTATTCCTACAACTACATCATTTTTTGATAAATTGGCTTCTTTTAAATCTTGAACTGCTAATTCTTTTGAATCTTCAGCTCCTTCAACTGCTTTTGAAAAAGCATTTTTACCACCAGCTAGTAAACACATGATTGTTTCATCACTTACTCCATATGTTGGAGGACATTCAACCGCATCAAGTAAGCCTATTCTTCCACTTGTTCCAGCTCCCATATAAATAAGTCTTCCGCCATTTTCAATGGCAGATACGATTTTATCAACAAGAGGTACAATTTGTTGAATTGCTTGTTCTACACTAACTGGTACAGTTTTATCTTCATTATTAATTGTTTTTAAAATATCAATTGTTTCCATTTGATCAATATTATAACTATTTTCTAATCTTGATTCTGTTGAAATCTTTTTAATATCAATACTCATAAATCCTCCTTAAACTCTTGGTGGTAATATAATACTACCAAGGGATACAGAAGTATTAGCTCCTGTAACATTTTTTAAATTACTAATTTGATTAGTTAATCTCAAATAACCTAGTACTGAAAAACTATATGCTTCTAAACCATCAGAATTAATGTTTTCTTCAATACTTTCTTTCACAATATACTGTGGATCTTTTAAAGTTTCAATTATAAACTTATTTTTCGCTCCACCACCAGATACTATTAAAGTACCTTTAAAATCTTTAAATAACTTTTTGATTTGATACTTAGTAACATAACCTGTTAAATAAGTTGTAGTAGTTATAATATCTTCATTACTTAAACTTAATTCTTTGGCTTTATTAAGTAAATTAGATATATATTCTTGACTATATTTTTCTCTACCAGTTGATTTTGGATAATCTAAATTATAATAATCATCAGTTAATAAATAATCAAGTAATTCTTTAGATACTTTACCACTTGATGCAATTTTACCTTCATCATCATATGGTAAATTGTATAACTCTTTCATTAAAGCATCTATTACCATATTACCTGGACCTGTATCAAACGCAATAACATTTTCAATATTTTGATCTTGAATATAAGTGATATTACTAATACCACCAATATTCAAAAAGATTACTGGAGCTTTATCTTTAAATAATAAGTAATTAACAATGGGAACAAGTGGTGCACCAATACCGCCAGCAGAGATATCTAAACTTCTAAAATCATAAACAACTATTTTATTAAAGTGATAAGCAATTGTTGATGCATCACCAAGTTGTAAAGTTGATGATTTAAACTCATTTGTTTCTATTGGATTATGCCAAACAGTTTGACCATGATTGCTAATAAAATAAATATCATCAATACTTCTATTAGTATCAATTAAGAATTGTTCAATAGCTTTTGTATAAGCAAGACCTAGTTCTTTATTAACACTACAAACTAATTGAATATTTGATGTTTCTAGTTTTGATACTTCCATTATTCTTTCTTTTAAACTTAATGGATATTCATAACTTCTAAAATCAATTAATTTATGATTATTCTTATAGTGTTCTACTAATGCTACATCTATACCATCTAAACTAGTACCACTCATTAATCCTATACTATATACTTTCTTTTTTAGTATTTTAAAAATATCTTTCATAAAGTTACTCCAGTTATTTATAAAAGTGTCAAAATGGGGCTAAAATAAGCCTCATTTTTCATTTTAAACTTCATTTGTTATTTTAAACCTAAATTGAGCTGGTGCATCAATTAAGTCTACTAAAGTGTGAGCTTCTTTCAAAATGTTAGCTACTACATTGACTTTTCCCACATTTTCCATATCTTTTAAAGCAATACCTAATTCACCACGATATCTTAAATAATTACTATTATCAATAGTTACCATATAAGGAATAATAGAAATTGTATTAAATGGAACAATATCGATACCTCTAGATGATGAAGATCTTTTCATATATGGTCCACTATCTAAACGCATTCTGTGAATTCTATTTAAAATTTCTAATTCTTCTTTACTAATACCTTCAATTACTTTAATAGGTATTTCATAATATTCACTACTAACATTAACTAACTTTTCTAAATCGTTATGACTTGCATATGCATCACCAATACAAACTCCATCACAAAGTGCAGCAAATAATTCATAACAAACTAATTCAATATCTAAATTACGATGTCTTTCAACACTTGGTAATCCATCATATAAAGGTGGTCTTTTATTACTATTACTAGGAATATATGCAATAACTGTTAAACCATAGCTTTTAAATAACTTATTATTTTCTTTCACAAAATGAATATCTAAACCAGTATATCTTTTTGGATAAAAATTATAACTAACTCGAATATGCTCTAAATTAGCTCCTAATTCTTTCAAACTATCTAAATAATCTTTTGTGACAAGTGATGCATTAAGTTCTATTAAAGGATACTTATTAGTAAATTCTACAACTTCGTCTTTGGAAAATCCATAATCAAGTCTTAATACACATTTATCTAAAAACTTTTCAACTTTCTCAAATGCTTTCCTAGAAGCATCAACAACAAGTTGTAAACCTAAATCATAACATTTATTAACAATTGTTTCAAACTCATTAAAAGACTTAGCCTCATCAATATGAGCAGAAGAAAAAACAAAGTCAACACCTTTTGATTTAGCTAGTTCTAAATACTCTAAATTACTTTCTAACGGATAATCATCTAGTCCACAATAGACTGATATACCTTTTATTTTTTTCATATAACACCTAGTAAATTAAATAAGGTTTACGGATTTCTGCGAACTTTTTAGAATCTTCATCTAAGATTCTTAATTCTTCTTCTAGTGAATAACGCATATCAATCATATAGTCACAACCAACTTCAAATTCAAATAAACTTGGTCTACCTTCAACATATGGTTTATTAACTTTAAATTCAGGATAATTTCTTCTAATTTCTTCTAACATTACCCAGCTAGCTTTCATTGAATTAAATTTAGTTCGGTCTGTTACATGAACAAATACTCCACCACATAATTCTTTTTCATATTTTGAAAAAGTTGGTGTAAAGTATTGTGGTCTAAAATATACACCTTCTAAATTATATGCATTTAAATCTCTCGCTAATTTTTCACTCTTAATCCAAGGAGCACCAACAAGTTCAAAAGGAGTTGTTGTTCCTCTTCCTTCTGCAACGTTTGTTCCTTCAAATACACAAGTTGTATTATATGTATATGCTGTATTAATAGTTGGAAGATTTGGAGTAGGTACTACCCAAGGAAGTAAAGTATCTTCAAAACTCATCCATCTTTCATAGTTTTGCATTGGAATAACAATTAAATCACAACCAATTTCAAATTCTTCATTAAACATTTTTGCGAGTTCACCAATTGTCATACCGTGACGTTGAACAATTGGATAATATCCAACAAATGAACGATATTTAACATCTAAAATATTACCTTCAACTTTTTCGCCGCCAATCGGATTTGGTCTATCAAATACAACAAATTGTTTGCCATATTCTTTACAAGCCATCATTGAGTAAGCCATTGTATAAATAAAAGTATAGTATCTACTACCGCAGTCTTGAACATCGATACTCATAATATCTATTTCATCCATCATTTCTTTTGATGGTTTTTTACTCTTACCATATAAACTATAAACTGGTAAACCCGTTTCTTCATCAGTATATGTAGAATAATGCATACCAGCTTGAATATCTGCTCTTACACCATGTTCTGGTGAAAATAAAGCAACTAAATTAGTTTTTTCTAATAAAATATCAATACTTGATTTAAAATTTGAATCAATCCCTGTAGGGTTAGTAATCAAACCAATTCTTTTTCCTTCAAATACTTTTTTAAATTCATCTACTCTTTCAATCCCTAAAATCGTCTTCTTCATTTTCAATCTCCTTTGCTCTTTCAATAATTTTTTCTAAATCTATTTTTTTCAAATAATAATAAGTTGGTTCAGTAAACTTAATTATTAATAGAATTGGTAAAGTAATACCAATAAATACCCAAATAGGAAGGGCTAATACGCCAATAATCATAACAATATCACTAATTAAGATAATTAGTGTAGATAAAATGTATCTAAAACAAATAAATATTGATATCTTAATTGTATCTTTAATACCTAGTTTTGGAAAATTAATAATAACAAGCGGTAAATGTAAGCTTAAGAATAATAAAACAATTATAACAATTAACATTACCCAATAACCTACTTGACCAACAATATTTGATGCATCAAAGTTATTTTTATAAAAATACATCGAAAATAATGCAACTACTAAAATAATAATTACAAATAAACCAATTAAAAAGGATTTTTCAATATGTTTCCAAAAATTACTAAAATACCTTTTGATAACTCTTTGCGTACCATGTTCTTTAAAATCACTAATTGTTTGATATGCCGCAACATGAGCAGGTAAGAATGTAATAATTAAAATACTAAATACAATAGTAAATAAATTTATAATAACGATTGCGAAAAGCCATTCAAAAAATCTTGAAGCTTTTGAATTAGCACGTTTTTCAAAGTCCATTTTTTTTACCTCATTTTACTATTATATTTTATCACGAATTCAAATAAAAGTAAATGCATTAAATAGAAAAAAAGAAAGTCCTAAAAGACTTTTCGTCTTTTAGGACTAATTAATCAATTATTAACTAATTATTAGTTAGGCATGATGTCATCAAGCGCAGCTTGATATACAGGCATCTTTTCATTTAATACTTTAACTGGGTCAACACTTAAATCTAATAATGTAATACCCCAAGTATAGAAACCATCACCTTGCCAGTCAGAACCGTTACCAACTGATTTAGAAATAACATCTAGATAGTCAGTATAACCATATTTTTCAATATTGTTTTCAACGCTCATAACTGCTTCGATTGATTGTAATGAGTCAATTCTCTTACCTAAGAATACTCTATAAGCTTGTTCATCAGTCATATCTTCAGCTGAGAATTCAGGTCTTAAACCACGGCAGAAGTCATCAAGAATATTGATTAAGATTTGAACATTTAATCCACTAGCTTCATTAACTACGTTACGAACAGCATAACCAGAGTCAGCACCCATAGGGATAGTGTAACGTTCTTTAGCTTGAGCATCGCCATCAGCAGTTGGATAAGGAACTAAAGAAATTTCCATCTTTTGTTCAGTTTCATCAGCTGGAGCAAATCTCATTTTACTTGATAAGAACCAAATTTGAGCAGGTTGGAATAATTGGTTACCTGCTGTGAATTCATCACAAACGTCACCAGCTTTAGGAGCCCACATACCAGCTTCTTTGATATCTCTTAAATCTTCATACATTTGAATAACTGTAGCACTGTTAAACATAACTTTCTTTAAAACAGGGTCAACGAATTTACCACCACGAGCTGCTAAAGCACCACGTACAACTTCATTAATCCATCCACCAAATGCGTACATTTGAGGATCACTTTCAGTCTTAGCAGAATCAAATGCTTTTTGAGCAGTTACTAGGAAGTTATAGAAAGTTGTCCAATCCCATTTACCTTCATTCCATAAAGTAGCTGGATCTTCTAATGAATATTTTCTAATTAAAGCTTGGTTATAGTATAAGAAGAAGTCAGCATGAGCTGAACCTGTAGAATAACCATAAACTTTTTTACTGAATTGGTATTGTTTAATCTTTTCTTGAGATTGAGTATATTTTAAATCAGTAAATACACCACCAACTTGTTCCCAGTCTTTAGTATTCTTGTTCATAGCAACGTTTTCTAAAACAGCAATACTTTGACCTTTAGCTAAGCTTGGAACCCAGTCAGATGAAATTGCGAAAATGTCACCTTTTGTAGTTTCATTAGCTGCAGCTAAGTTATTAATCCATGCAACACGGTCAGGTCCCCAAGCAGCTTCAGCTGGGAATTTTTCAATAGAAAGAGTGATTTTATATGCATCTTGAATTTCAAATAATTGAAGAGCTTTATCAGCTTCTCTTTCGCCACTAAAGTCAGCAGCATTTGGGTCTACTTCTTCAGGAGCACCGTGTAATAATTTGATAGTCATACCTTTTCCATCAAATCCACTACGATTGTATGTCCAATCCCATGTTTCAGGGTCGCTACATTTAGCTTGTGTTGAATCAGCAGCACAAGAAGTATCACCATCAGTTGATCCTCCACCTGTAGAACCAGTATCATCGCCGCCGCCACCGCAGCCAACAAGAGCTAAACCAAAAATCATAACAATTAAAAATTGCCAAAATCTTTTCATTTTATTTCTCCTTTATAAATTTTTTTCAATGTAAATATATGTTTTCCAAATTTCAAAACCGAATCTTCTATAAAAAGATAATAAATTAGTCCAATCGATAATTAGACATTTACAACCTTCTTCTTTAAGAATATTCATTGCCTTTATTATTGTATTATAAGCAATATGTTGTCTTCTAAAATTTGAATCAACACCTAAGGGTCCTATACCACCTAGCTTTTCAAAGCGATTTCGCCATGTTAGACTAAACGCTATTTTTTCAATAGGGGTATTAAATCTTCCAATACGACAAAACCCATAAATCATATTAGAGGAGTCTGTACATATGACATACTCATTACCATTACCACCAATTTTAATATAATCATTCAATTCTTTTAACCATCTTCCTGGAAAATTATTTTTCATAAATTGTACTAAATTTGGTAGTAACTCTTTTGTACATAATTTATATTCAAAAGGACTATCTTTCATTAATAAATCAGTACCAATGTTTAAATTAATTAAATCATTTGTTTCATAAAGAGCTTCAAAGCCTCTATGTTTAAACCAATCAAGGTTTTCTTTTAGGTCTTTAGGAAGACCTGGAAAAAAATTTTGATAATCTTTTCCTAAATAAATTTTTTTAATTTTCAAAGCTTCAAAAGCTTCAAAACTCATTTCTAATAATTTAGAACCAATACCATTTTTACGATATTGTTTAGAAACATATATTAAACTAATCCAACCAGTTGATTCATATAAACCATCAACATTTGTAGTTGGCCAATTTTTGTTTATTATAAATGCGATTGGAAAACCATCATCTAAAACAACATATGAATTTTCTTCTAAAAATCCTTCAGTTAAATAAGTGTTTCTATTAAATAATTCTTCAGAAATCGGAAAAATAAAACCAAATTCATCATTCCAAAGATTTCTTAAATCTAAGATAAATTGTTTATCAAATTCTTTAAATTTTCTGTATATTAGCATTTTCTATGAAATGAGGGAGGACATTAACCTCCCTCTTAATTATTTAATTAATGTCTCTTTTTTAAGATTAATAATGCTAAACCAGCAGCAGCGATAAAGCTTGAAACATAAGCAAATGAAATACAGCTTTCTTCTTTTTCTTCTGTTGGTGGAACATCAGTACCGCCAGATACTTCAACATCCATACCAGTAACTGTTAATGTGAAGTCAGCAGAAGCACTATTACCAGCATCATCATAAACTGATAATGTGCAGTTAAATTGTTCGCCAACTGTAGAATATTCAGGATCATATCCACCGAAATCAACTGTATACCAAATCCAGTTAACTTCTGCTGATCTTAATAAGTCACCATGAACGTCATCATGAGCAAAAGCGATTAAATCTACTGGATTTAATTCAGAACCTTGAGCTACATAATAATCAGTTGAAGTTAAACGTAAAGTTGGAGCAACGTTATCGATAACAACGATTTGGAATGAAGTTCTAGCTTCAATACCAGTTTCATAAGGACATTTAGCAACAGCTTCGATTGTCCAATTACCACCTTTTAAGTTATTTGGATCGAATCCTTCAGGATATACGAATTCTAAATATTGTCTAGAAATGTTACTTCCGTAAACACCATTACCGCTTTCTTTGTATTCCATATCCCAAGCCTTAACAGCTTCATATAAGTTGATAGATTTTTGACCAACTTCAACTTTTAATGCTTCTTCATCAACTCTGATAACAGGTGTGAAGTGTTCAACGATTTGGAATTTAACAGCAATACTATCAGAAATAGTTGTTGTATTGTTAACTACGTCTAATGTTAATTCGAATGTATCGAATAAGTTATAACCTTCAGTACTATAAATAATCTTGTTATAATCTTTTTCTAGTGGAACACCAATCCAAAGTGGATCAGCCATATTGTGGAATGAACCACAAGAAGCAGGCCATGAAGTTCTTTGAGTCTTAGTGATGTATTCCCAAACATTACATCTATAATAGTAGTAATGATCCTTAGCATAGCTTGTCCAACCAGCAGCTTGAATACCAGTATCTAATTCTTTACCGAACCAAGCCCATTTTTCAGTATTAAAGAATTCACAAACTTTTGCTTGTAATGCTGTATCAGTTGTGTAAGATAAATCCCAGTAAGAAAGAACGTCAGTAATTTGTTCTTTACCATATACATATTCATTATAATCTTTAATGAAATCAGCTGTGAAATCTTCCCAAGTGTTATATCTATAAGCTTTTTCAGGACAGTAATCTTCAAATTTAACTGACCAACCTTTAGAGAAGTCAGGAGTTGCAGGCCAAGAAGTTCTATGAGTTTCTGTGTAGAAGCATTCTAAACCGAAACGAGCCATATTTGGACTCCATGCTGCATAACCTTTGTCATAGCCTTGAGCAGCTACTAATTCATCAAATACAGCTTGATAATAATCTTTAAACCATGACCATTCAGTATGAATTTCCCAGAATGAAGCAAGATTTTCTTCTGTGAATTTACCATAAGTATTATTAGACCAATTTTCATGGTTAGCATCAGCACCAACGTGAGCAGCTAATACAGGCATGAAAGCTTCAATAGCTTCTTTATAATCATTGTATAAATATTGAATTGGACGCATTGTTGGTTTTCCATCGATATCCATTGTATATTCTAAACCAGCAACATCTGATAGTTTGTAAGAAATAACAGCAGGAACGTTAGAACCAGCTTCTTTAGCAGGTTTACCGTAAATTTCATAACCACCTAACATACCTAAGATGTCAATTACTTCACTAACTTTAATGTTGCTACCTTGTTTAACTTCGAAAATGTATTCTCCGTTTTCTTCTCTAACGTAGAATGATTCATTTTCATAAACTGCATTTTTAGCAACTAAACCAGTTGCAGAGAAGTTATAAGTACGAGCATAAGCTTGATAATCAGCATGACGACCATAAATTAAAGCATCTTCAAATAAATGACAGAATTTATTAAAGTGCATTTCAGTAACAGCAGCACCAGAATAATCTAAGAAACCATAACGATACATAATACCATTTACAGGGATAGTAACTGATAATGTTTCAGGTCTTCTATATGTTGCATAAGTAACAACTTCAGCACCAGTAGTTTCATCTGTAGTAATAGTTTCTTTGATTAATAAAGCAGCTTCTTCTTCTTCAGAAATTTCACCAGCTTCTTTTAAAGCTCTTACAGAAGCGTTATGAATTCTAGCTTGGTCAGCAGTAACTTCATTATATTTACCTAAAGCAGCTGTGAATGATAAACATACATAACCACCATTTGGATCAGCATAAGCATAATCCCAACGATCAGCTAACCAACCTTCTTGCATATAAGCAACAGTGTTAACTTTTTCATTTGCGAATTCTTCTTCTGAGAACCATTGGAAGATATAACGAGTTCCAACTGAAAGACTTGGATTTTCACCATCAATATATTTATTGTTATAAGTAGGTTGACCATCTGCACCTAATACTGGTTCACCGAAATCATCAAGAACTGGGCTATCCATATCTGGAACAGCGATTTGTTCTCTATCTAATTCAGCATCACTAGCACTTAAACCGTGAAGAGCTTCACCACCAACAACGTCACTTCTTAATACGATAACACCATCTTTGTAACCGAAGATTGGAGTAAATCCATAAGTTTCAATGTTTTCAGCAGCGAAATAGTTATCATGAGCATGACCACGAACTACTTTACCATTACCATCAACGATAATGAAGAATGGGTCAGTTTGATAAGAACTACCTTTACCATTAATGATACCATTATATAATTGGTAGTTATCCATTACAACAGGTTTACCACTTACGTTGTAACGAACACCTGATAATGATGTATCACCAAATAATGGAGCATATTGATTATATGGAGCATTAGGATTACTTTCATCCTTTACATCTCTCCAAACAATACTACCTCTTGTAGATGTAGCAGGAACGATTTCTCCAAATTCATTTTCAATCCATAGGTAAACTTTACCAGCAGCAGCAGTTCCTATAGTTTCTTGGTAGTCACCTTGAGTGTATACAGACCAGAAATTGCCTGTTGCGCCAGCATCACCAAATTCAGGGAAAATTAATTTAATTTCATTCCAATAAAAATCACGACTTATACCATAATTTGGATCTGGTTGAGCGTTGTCATCATATAAATGTGGGAAAGATGAACGAATACTATTCATTACATAAAGTGGCATTTCACCTTCCTCTAATGTTGGATCTTCAATAAACTTGCCATCTTCAACTTCTGCAGCTAAGATATGAGCAGGTTGTACTAAAAGTCCAAAAGTAACTAACATAAGTACTAAAGCACTTAAGCAAGCAAAAACTTTTTTCATATTTAATTCCTCCTATATAAGATTTTGAAAGCGTTTGCGAGTATATTATAACATTACATCATTTTTTTTGCAAGCGTTTTTATCAAATTTAGCAAACTTTTCCTATATTTTTTTAGAAACATTAAAAAACAGGTCTGAGAATCAGTATCTCAGACCTTTCTTTTAATCCTTTTTACCTTTATTTTTGAACCTTTGAATAAGCAGCTTCATCGATAATTACAGTAACATTTGGATGTTTATGTAAAATACTTGCTGGGAATTCTTCAGTAATAGGACCATTTAATAATTGTAAAACAGTATCTGCTTTATTGGCACCACTAATTAGCATAACGATTTGTTTAGCTGCCATAATGTTTTTAATACCCATAGTCAAAGCATGTGTTGGAACTTCATCGATTGAATTAAAGAAACGTTTATTATCTTGACGAGTCTTATCAGTTAATTCTACAACGTGAGTTTCTAAATCAAATGGAGTACCAGGTTCATTGAAAGCGATATGACCATTTGAACCGATACCTAATAGTTGAATATCAATTTCAGCTTCATGTAACATCGCATTATATTCATCGCATTGCTTAACGAAATTTTCACCACTTGCAGATGGAAGATGAACATTATCTTCAACAATATTTACATGGTTAAATAGATTGTCATGCATAAAGTAATAATAGCTTTGTGGATGCAAAATACTAATACCACAGTACTCATCTAAGTTATAAGTTTTAACTTTTGAAAAGTCAACTTCTCCATTATTATAAGCTTCAACAATTTTTTTATAAGTACCTACTGGACTTCCTCCAGTTGCTAAACCAAGAGTAGAATCTGGTTTATTTTTTAATTGATTAATGAAGATTTCAGCACACTTTGCACTCATTTCTTCGTAATCTTTTACTACTATAATTTTCATATTTCCCTCCTATTTCATTGTAACTGGGAGTTTACCTTGAGGTTTAATAACTCCTGTTAATACTTTTGCAAGTGATTCTAAACTAAGTGGAGTTGCTTCATAACTACATAAATATGCTTGAACATTTGGTAATGCTCTTAAATCATATGGTGTGCGAATTGCACAAACAATTAGTTTTTCAGCATCAATTGCATTAATTAATTCTGCTTGTTTAGGATTAAAACATGCATTATAACTACAATAAACAATCTTATCATAACTTTCAACCTTTGATAATAGTTCCGTCTTTTCTTCATCAGTTGGATCTATTGATACATATTGTCTATCAGTAGGAATTGTCATAAAATCAAATAAACTCATTAAGTTTTTGTTTTCATCTTCTACTAAAGTAACTACTTTAATTTTAGGGAAAACAACTAAAATCTTTTCTCCAGCATGTAATGGATATAAATTGTTTTTATTAACTAGTTCAGTAATACTTTCTTCGCTAACCTTATGAGAGAAAGCTATTTCTTCAGAAATATTGATTTCTTTTTCGATATCTTCAAAAGAATCTGCAATTACGCCTGCATTATACATTTCTTTATATTTAAGAATTCTTGCAACACATTCATCAACATGTTTTTCAGAAATCTTTCCTTCTTTAACTAAACGTACTGCTGTTTCATAAAATTCTTTTTGCATTTTGATATCTCTTGCACCACAAAGTAATAAGATATCACAACCAGAATTCATTGTGCGATATACAATTTCTTCTAAACTAAAATTATCAAATACAGCTTTCATAGTTAAAGAATCTGTTACAACTAAACCATCATAACCAATTTCTTCTCTAAGTAGTCCTGTAATTACTTTATGAGACATAGTTGTTGGAAATTCATCATCGTATTTTGTGTACATAACGTGGGCAGCCATAATACCTGGTAAATTTTCTTCTTTCGCAAGCAAGAATGGTTTTAATTCCATGTTATATAATCTTTCACAATCAAAATCTACTTTCGCAAGTCCTAAGTGAGTATCTACTAATGTATCACCATGTCCTGGAAAATGTTTGATACTTGTCATCATACCAGCATCATGATAACCTTTAACAGCTTCTCTTACATATGTACAAACAACTTCTGGATCTTCTGAATAACTTCTTACATTAATAACTGGATTTAAAGGATTATTATTAATATCACCAACGGGTGCAAAGTTAAAATTAAAACCAAGTTTAACCATATCTTTACCCATATTATATGCAAGTTTATAGGCATATTCAGGTTTTTCACAAGCACTAATTGCCATAGCACCAGGTGATTGAACAATTCCTTCGGTAACTCTCGCTACCATTCCACCTTCTTGGTCTAAAGAAATAAATGGTGGAATTTTACTTCTTTCATTAATAATTTTATTTAAGTTGAAAATTTGTCTTGGGTTATCACAATTATCTTTAAAATAAATAATTAAACCTACTTGAATATCTTCAATTTGCATTCTAAGTTCTTCACTATATTCTGTGCCATAGAATGCGAAACCCATCATTTGTCCAACTTTTTCTTCTATTGTTAATTTTTTAATGTCGACCATAATTATCTCTTCTTATTAATAATGATAAACATTAAACTAGCTGCCATTATAAATGAAGCAACTGCTGTAAATGGCATAGCACAACTACCTGTAGTACCATTGCCTGTATCAGTCTTATCATCTTCTTTTCCATCATCTGGATTTGGATCTGGATCTACATCAGGATTTGGATCAGGGTCTACATCTGGATTTGGATCTGGATCTACATCATCTGTTAACGGTGTAGTAAATGTCATAACATTTGTTTGAGTTGAATATTCAACACCTGCATTTTCATATGTATATGAGAAATAGTATTCATATTCAGTATTAGCCTTTAAATCTTCAACACTTACTTCGCCATCTTTTAACTCATATGTTTTATTATTCATATGAAGTTTCGCAGTTAATAATGTTGAATCAGCCATTGGAGCAGATTGGTGGAAAGTAGCTTTTGTTGTTTTAGCTTCTTTTAATTCTAAATTAGAATCTTCAATAATCATTAATAATGCATTACCGATTGATCTTGTTCCACCAGCATCAGTAGGAGAATTTAATTCCACAAATTTACCATTTTCATTTTTAACTACTATTGTAGCACTTCCTCCACCATCCAAGCAGAACGCATCAACTACATTTAATCTTTCTAATAATTCAGCCATTTCAATTCCAGATGGGCCTTTTTCTTTAGCTCCACTTAATGGACCTGGACCCATAAAGAAGAATACTGCATCATTATCTTTTGTAAAGGCAATTACACTTTTAGGCTTACCATCATTTAGATAGTTATCTGATTTAGATACATATTGTGTTCTCTTACCATTTACAAAGAATGGAATAACTGTACCCATTGTAGAGTTTACATCACCCCATACGTCACCTGTTAATTCATATTGACAAGTCATAGTTTCTTTAAATGCAATTTTATCTTTAATAGCATCTTCTTTAGTAACAACATAGAAACAATTTTCAACTGTAGTAATATGAGGATCTGTAATAGTAGACATATTTCTACCTGTTAAATACATACCTGTATAATCTAAATTATATGAATGTCCTGTAATAGAATGACCATACCAAGTTTTTCCTTGGAAACCATCATTAGGTTTAGAATAACGGTCAATATTAAATTTATAAATAGAATATCCTGTTGCATCCAAATCATATGTTCCTGGTAATAAAATATTCACACCTGTTTCACTGAATCCATTTGCACCAATATGGGCTTCCATTTTAACTCCACCAATAGTTGCAATTAAAGTATCAGTAAATTCAGGAATATTTTGTCCATAACCTTCAACAGAACGAGTTGTAATTAAATTACCTTTTAAATCAGTATAGTATTCATTTTCTGGCATTAGCCAATCAACTGGATTTCCTAAATGATCGTATGCTGAACCAATATGATAAGTATAACTTCTATCATTTCTAATACCTATTACATTGTGATGACAATGTTCAACAACTGATTTTTTAAATGTAATGCCTCCATCTGCAACCCAAGTATTAATTGGTTCAAAAGATGGTTGCATATTAACACCACTTGATGTAGTATATGATGCATTTGCAAAGAAGTCGCCATTAATTGCAGCTAAAACAGTATATCCTGGGTGAGTTAATTCATAATCTTCAGCAATTTGAGTAGTTGTTCCTTGTTTATAACCTTGTTTAACATTATTAGTTATACCCCAAGAAGCAACCTTAATTGCAGGATTACTATCAGCAATAACAGATACTGCATCCCAACTATAAACTAATCCAACTTCAGTTGATATAATACTACCTAATCTTTCAGATTTAACATGCATTCTCTCATAATTAACGCCGTTCCATAAAGATCCTGTAACAGCATCCCCAACCATAGTTACATTTTTAGTAATACTAGTAGTTTTTTCAGCAGCTTCTACTTTAATAAATGATACGAATGCAAACATTAAAATTAATGTAAAAGAAACTAGTCTTTTAGTCATTGTTTTTTTCATTATCTTTGTTCCTTTCATAAATTTTTATGTACTTACTTTTAGTTAGTTTGACAATTAGAAATATCGTTAAACTAAAAGATAATATCAATAAATACAAATTAAAATAATAAGAAAGAATTATAGAAATTATCGAAAGTATTGTTAAAATAATTGTTAATCCTAAATCTTTAAATGCAAATATAAATGATAGTTTAATATAATGTTTAAGATTAAGATCATCAAAATAAATAATTGTTAATGGCAAATGTACAAAACAGAAAATTGATATTAAAACAAATGATATTGTTAACAAATAACCAATTAAGTAACCAACTCCATTTGTCTTCATATTATTAAAATATGAATAACTATTACTTATTAAAATTATATATAAAATTAACATAATGCTAAATAACAATGATTTTAAATAATACTTTTTAAAACATCTAAAATATTCTTTGAAAACACCTGTTGTGCCATCTAATTCATAACCTTTAATTACTCCAAATACACTCATAATTGAAGGGAATAAAGTTAAAGCACTAGGTATAAATAATAATAATTGATAAATTTCTTTCAAGTCTTTGAATATACTTGTTACGATTAAAAAAATCGAGAATGAACATCCGATAAGCAGAATATTCAAAATAATTAATCGACATATATAATCAAATACTTGATATGCTTTACTATTGAATATTTTACTTTTCATAGTCATCCTCGATATTTAAATACTAACCTACAATACCTGTTCTTTCAATACCTTCAACGAATAATTTTTGTACAAATAAGTAACCAATTAATAGTGGAAGACACATCATGAAACCGGCAGTATTAGCAATTAGAGATGTAAACATAGCGTTACCACGAATTTCTGGGTCAACAAGCGCATCCAATTTATAAAATTTCATTAAGCTTGGTAACCATTCAGCAGTATTTTTAAGTTGCATTGTTAACAAAGTAAAATCAGTCGATGATAATTGTAATAAACTAGTATAATAAACATCGTTCCATTGCCATACAAATGAGAATAATGCAACAGTAACCATAACACCTCTAGCATTCGGAAGCATAACACTCCAGAATGTTCTGAATACACCTGCTCCATCAATTTCAGCAGATTCTTCTAGTTCAACTGGAACTCCTCTAAAGAACTGACGGAACAAGAAAATAAAGATTGCAGAATTAATACCTTGTCCTGTAAATGTCATTAAGTATAATACAAATCTTTTACCAGAAAGAGAAATTGTATTGCCACCATTTAATAACTTAACAATACCAAATATGTCAAAGTTTGCAAAATATAGCATTCTTGAAACTGATACCGCTTGAGGTGGAATAATGAATGTCATTAATAGTAACAAGAAAATAATATTACTACCTTTAAATTTTAATCTTGATAAAGCATACCCTGCAAGTACTGAGCAAGTTACTTGTCCAAGCATCGCAATTAATGATACTTGAATATTGTTAAATAGTGATTCTTCATATTTTAATAACCTAAACGCTATTTTAAAGTTAAGAATAGACCATTTTTCAGGGATCCAAATTACTAATGGATTTTGTACATCTTGAGGATGTCTAAATGCTAAAGTAATTTGTTGGAAAATCGGGAATATGATAACAAATGATAAACCGATTATAATTATTGCTCTAAATAGTGAACCTAATTTATTAGAAATCTTTTGTGCTCTTACTGCTTTTTTGATTGGATTTCTTAAATCAGCTAAAATTTGTTCATATTTAATTCTTGCTTTTGAAGGTTCTTTTTTATTATTTTTCGTCATAATAGAACACCACCTTCTTTAATACTAATAATGCAATACCCAAGATCAGTAACGATACTATAATATAGCTCCACGAAGCAGCAGCATGGAAACCATACATTGGGTTCTTAGCTAATTGTTGAATATATTCATTTAAGTCACTTCTTAAGAATGAGTCAACGATTGTATAAACAACAACTGTTAAGATCATTGGAGAAACCATTGGTAATGTGATTTTCCAGAACTCTTCATATTTAGTTGCACCTTCGATTTTAGCAGCTTCATATAAGTGAGCTGGTACTGATTGAATTGCAGCTAAGAAGATTAATATTTGAACACCGGCATATGAAATAGTACTATAAATAGTAGATGTAATTCCATTTAAGAATGTTACTAATTTACCCGGTATACCAATCGATGTCATAAATGCTTTCATGTCAAATATATTTGTCAAAGCATTAGAACCTACTGAGTTAAGCATTGAGTCAATGGCTTCAGTTGATTCAGTAGCAGCTTCAATAGCTTCACTGTTTAAGATAACAGGAAGGAAGAAAATTGCTCTTGCAAATGCACGGCCTTTAAAATTACCATTTAACATAACCGCAATTAATAAACTGAATATTGTAATAACTAATGTATCTAAAATTGTAGTTCCCGCAGTTTGGAATAAAGCTTGGAATAAACTAATTTTTTCTTCTGCACCAGATGTTGGATTTTTAATCGGTAACATACCTGTTGCACCAGTAAATAACTCTTTAAAGTTATAGAAGAAATCTTTTACCCAAACACCATTTTCTTGGTGTTGTCCAAACATAACTTGAATACCCTTACCTGTCTCAACGCTTACAGTACTAAATGCATAAACTAAAGACATAATTAAAGGATATAAATAGAAAATTAAGAAACCTAATAATGCAGGAGATAAGAATAAAATTGATACAAATACTTTTTGTCCTGCATGGGACATTTTGTCATATACTTTTCTCTTAAATAAAACAACTGGATAGAACAAGTAATAGAAGAATTTACCAATATATTTTAATACAACATCTACTACTTTACTGAATTTTGAACCATTGTACTTTCTAGCAATAAGTTTGAAGAAAGCACCAATTTTCTTTCCAATGTTTTTAAAGAATTTTTTAATACCTTTTGATTCATCGATTTTTTCCTCTTCATCAAAAGTATTTATGATAGGGCCGGCTTGTTCTTCATCTGTTTCTTCTAATAATTCTTCTTCTTGAATTTCTTCATTAACTTTTAGTTCTTCAGACATTATTTCGCCTCCTTATCTACATAGTAATTCCAACTTGGTAAGTCTACTTGATCACCAGCTTTATTAGTAATCTTAATAGCTTTTTCAGAGTAGTTCAAATAAACTTTAAATGTATTACTTACATTTGCTTTTTCTTCATATGTTACAACATAAACACCACTAATTTCTTCATTATGTTGATCAACATATAATTCATGATCAGCTAATTGATATTTATAAAGTTCATATTTATTAACTTCTTGTAATACTGATGTAACTTCTGTTTTCCATTGAGAATGTTGAGTATAGTAATAATAATTATAATCAGTTTGAATTAATTCACTTGAATTGTCATAACTGAATGTAAATTGAATATTTGAACCTGTTTGGAATATATTCATTAAATGTTTAGTTAAACTAATTTCATCATTAGCATTAATAATAACACCACTATAATCTTTATATCCACTAAATACTAATTGATAGAATGGAATAGAGTAATTAAATACTTCATGTAGTGTTGATTCATATGGAACTTCTGTAATATTAGTAGCATATTTAACAGCAAATTCATATGGAGAATTTAATGAGAATTCTGTAATTCTATTATCTTTTGCCATAATTTCAAATGCATCAATTTGAGCAGCAACTGATTCGTTTTTATAGAAAACACTACGTTTCTTATAATCACCTACTAAGTTACCACCTAATTTATCAAATGCCATGGCATGTAATTCAGGATTTTTCTTAGTGAAATTCTTAGCTAACATTTCTGCAAAAGTATTATAGAATTTAGGGCTAATTGTATAATAAGGATTTTGTTTCTTATCATAAATATTACCTGCTAAATCGTATGGATACTTTTCAGTATATTCACTTGATACATCACGAGTAGAATATCTAGTTTTACCAAATGAGTCTTTAAACTTGTTAATTTCTAAGAAACTTACTAAAGGATATAAAGTAATAGATTCTTGTTCTAAGTAATTTAAGAAATTATTGTATTCTTTCTTACTTCCAAGTTTATTAGCAAATGACATATCTTTAAATGTTTCATTTACTAATCCACTATCTCTCCAACCTCTATAAATTACATTTATATTAGTTGCACCCCAAGTTTTTAAATCTTTTAAGATTGTTACAGCTTGATCATAAGTTGTTAATGTATCATGTCCACTATAAACGATACCTAAGAAATTTGTTGTGAAGTCATATACACCTAATAATTCAGCATTAAATACTGGAGTATCAGTTGTGTCTTTATTTGTAGCAGTAAGAATTCCTTCTGTTTCTAATACCTTACGATATTCTTTAGCAACATCAGCATAATCATAATCCATATCTTTACTACTGTACATGTAGTAGTCAACAACTGTATCAACTTTTACAAATTCTTCTGTAAACTTAGTGATTTCTTTAGCATAGTAACCTGTACCAATAGTAACTAATTGACTTTCACGATAAGTAGTACTAAAGTAAATTTTATTATATGAATCTGTAAAACGGCTTACGTTAGCAGATACACTTGATTGAGCAGCACCGCTTGATAATCTAGCGATAATTGCTGAACTATTTTTAATAATATCATGTGTATTAACATCATATAAGCGATTAGATGTAATTGCATACATTGGTAATAAAATATCTGCAGTTTCACTTTGTTTTACTTGGTTACCAAATGCTAAGTCTGTACTATATACACGTTTTGAATATTGAGTGTAAGATTGTTTACCATTATTTAATTCAATTAAAGCACCGCTTCCATCAGGAACAACCATATCACCTTTAGTTTCATATACATTACCGTCTTTTTCAATTTCACAAATTTCAGAAGTGAAATAAGGTAAAATATCGATAGTATATAATGGGAAACTTTCAGGGTTACTTTCATAAATTGAATTATTTAAAACTGTAGTTGTTAAACCTTTTTCAGTAAGTTTGTATTCTAATGCAACTTTATAAGTAGCGTTAGTGGAATTATTTTCTACACCAAATTCAGATTGATCATTTGCTAAATCTTCCGCAGTATATTGAAGTCTTGTATATAAAATTTGAGATAAAATTTTTCTTGAAGGAGAAGCCATTACACTATAACTTTCAAACTCATAGAATTTATTTTCTGTTTCTTCTCCATTATCATCAGTAACAGTTTCAGTTTTTAATTTATATTGAACTTGGAATTGAACTTTATCACCAATTGATAAACCATTTTTAGCTTTATAATTAAATTGATATTCAACTCTAACCATTTCACATGCAAGCTTATATAATTCTTCAATATTAGTTGAAATACTTGAAATCAATGAATTATAATTGCTGCTATCTACAGCTGAAGAACTAAAAGATATACCCTTATAAGCTTTATAAGCTTCAATACCAATTAAACTTCTATTGTTAAGAATATCGAAGTAATTTGTAATAATTCCGTTATCTTTATGATCTTTAACATATTTATAAATAGCATCAATATTTTCTTCTTCTAAATATCCAGTTAAGATATCTATTTGTTCTTGAACAAATGCAGTGTTACGTTCAACTAATTCATCATATCTAGCTTTAGAGATGTATTGAGGATAATCACTGTATGTTGTACCTTTTTTAGATAATTCATAATAAACAATTGTACTAAAATTATCTTTATCAGTCTTTACTTGGAAAGTAGGTGTAACAGGTTCTTTATCATCATTTGATACGAATACATCTGTAATAGAATATTCAAATGCAGTATAACGTTTAATTTCACCTTTTTTAGTTAAGAAATTAATTACAATTGGACTTAAGTGATTCATTCTTGTGTCATTAGGAGAAGATGAATTTGGGTCATTTCCTTCTAATTGAGGATTAGAATACCAAGTATTTAATACTTTAGTAACATCACCATTTTCAATAGAATCTATTCTGAATGTTGTATAACGATAATTAAAATAGAAAGCATAATTATTATTCTTGTATAAGAACTCAAATTGTCCTAATAATTCTAATGCATAATCTTTATCTGTAATAAATTCAGCATTTTTAATTTTATTTTCAATATCAACAAATTCAGTACTAGTTTTATCTCCAGCATAAGTTTCTGTGAATTTTCTTAATAATCTTTCTTTATTATCTTCAGTAATAATTTTGTTAATATAAGAATCAATTTCAGCAACAATATTTGCTGCAGTTAAATTTTCTAAACTTGTAATATAATCATTATTATGTTTTTCAACATCTGCTTCTTTAATATCTAAATAATAATCATATTCTTTTAAAGCTTCATCATTAGCATCGAAAGGTTGTGTTTCGCTACTATAACTAGCTTCTTTATAACCACCTAGGAAATAAATTAATAGGATAGTTACAGCTAATACTAGAACCGCTAAAAGAATAGTTCTTTTAACAGTTAGAAATTTTGGCCATTTAAATTTCTTTTCCATCCTTTACCTCCTAGAAATATCTCGATACGATTTCTTTATATAATGAATAAATGAAACCATAAATTTGAGATGATAAGTCAAATATTAGTAATGCGATAAATAGGATTACTGCAGTAGCAATAATTGTTAAAACTATTGTTGTGATCGCTTTACCTACACCATATTCATGGATTACAACCAATCCCATAAATATCATATAAACCATTAATACTACACCGATTACAGTAAGTAATGTAATAATTTGAGCTTCACTAACTGTTAATACATTACTTAACACTAAATTGATAATACTAACAAAGATAAGTGGGAAATATGAATAACCACCCATAGTTAAGATTTGTTTCATAGTTCCTTTACCATTCATCAGTGTTGTAATACTCCAGTTAGCAACTGATAAAATAATTAATGGCATAATTGTATAAACCAACAATTTTAAACTGTTAAACTTTGTAGGGTCATTAGCGTTAATGATAATACCATCAGCGTTGTAACGAATAATTGTTATTAATGCATATATAATTACCATACCAATGGCAACACTAAGCTTGCCTTTTTTATCTTCTTTAAATTCTGTATAACCGATAACTGGATGAGCCATAACTCTAAGTGGCATCTTAATAAAGTTATCTACAAATTTTTTCCATAAATTTTTAATTGTTGTAAGTACTTTATTCACGATTTTCCACCGCCTCTCTTGCAGCTCTCGCTACGTCGTTACGATGTTTTTTATTTAGAATAGCTAATGTTACACCTGCAACTAAAACAACTACAAAACCAGTCATTATAATTGAGAAATTATCTTTTAAAATAATATTACGATATTGTTTAAATGCATCAGAATAATATTGTTTATTGTGACCTAATTCAAACATTTCCATAGCTTGTTTATATTTAGCTAATTGTTCATCTTTATCGCTTGTCTTATTAGCATCTCGTAAGATACTCTTTCCAATACCTACATAACCTAATTCGTAGTTACTATTCATTTTAACTACTTGTTCCCATTTTGTTTGAGCTTCAGCAATTTTATTATTTAAATATAAATCTGTAGCGGCATTAACAATTTTACCGAATTCAGTTGTTTCATAAACAAGCATGCTCTTAGACCCTTTATCAAGTACTAATACATATTCTTCTTCTCCCTTAGTAAAGTAACTAAGTGCAACTGGATTTTTTAATGTATTTGATAAACTTCCTTGTTCACCAGAAATATATAATAAATTACCTTCATCATCATAAGTGAATATTCTACCACGTGTTTGGTCAACAGCAGAATATATACGAGATTTATTAATATCGATTGCAACGAAGATTGAAGAGCCTGTAACAGCAGGTTTAACATATGTTGAATAATTAATATCACCATCAGGAGTTACATAACCATTTCGTTTTAAAACGTCTTTACCAGATGTGTTAATTAACTTAATCATTTCAGTAGCTGTTGTAGCAGCTTGGTCTGGTCTTGCTGTAGCATATAATAAGTTACGATCATCAATTACTAAATTAGTAAATTGAGAAGGTAAGTTTAATGCTAATTTATTATATTGTTCTTCTGTTAATAAGAATGTCCACCAAGAACGTTTAGAAACTAAGTTTTTACCAATAAATCTATTAAATTCACCATTAGGTTTATATTCAACAATACCTTGATATGTACTAGATGCAATAGTGTAAACACGTCCATCACCATCAACAGCAATCTTTGATGGTAAGAAAACAGATTTAGTACTTTGATCTTCTTTAATAGCTATTTGATAGAATGTAATATCATTAGGAGTTAAAAATACTTCATCTACAACATAATTATCTTGAATATCATTATACATAGTGTTAATTCTAAAAATTCTTGAATTAAATGTATCAGCTAAATAGATATATTTGCCTGAAACAAAGATACCTTCAGCACCATAACAAACAGCAACATTTTCATAGACACCACTACCTTCAATGTCTGCTAAAAAGAATGGACATCTTCTATCAGGTTGTTCAATGGTCTTTGTTGATTCAATTTGAGCTTTTGTGAAAATTGAACCATCAGTAGGATTTCCGTTTTCATCAACTAAAGGTAAACCATAATAACTTAATAAAGTATCTTTTACATCGTCACTAATTCTTAAAACATCAAAACTAAATTCCATTTTAAATTCATTATTTAAAATATATACTGCACTATTCTTGCTAATATTTGCAACTTCTTCGCCAGCACTAGTTTTAACTTTGATTGGCGTTTTACCACCATCAGTCGCAGCACCGTCTAAGATATATATTTTGCTTGTTGCATCATCTACGAAAATATTTGATAAATCTATATAAGTATTCTTTTGTTTACGGATAATTAATGGATTTGTATTTACATCATAAGTAGAATTTAAAATAGTGTCACTGAAATATACAGTATCTTTATATGCTAAACCTTCACTTGAATAAACTGGATTCTTAAAGAAATCATAGTTATATGAAGCAGCATTTACTACTAGATTTGGTATCAATAGTAGAGCTACTAATATAGCACTTAAAAAATAAATTTTTTTCTTCATTAGTACCTCCTATTTCATACCTGAATGCGCCATTGTTTCAATAATTTGACTTTGTGATAATACAAAGACAGTAATTGGCACAATCATCATAATTAAGATAACTGCTGATGCAGTACCTGTTCTTGCTACACCACCGGCAACGATTTGGTGTAGAGAATAACTTAATGGTTTTAATTGTTCACTATAAATGTATGTTCCACCATCATTATTCCATAAGCTTTGGAATAATAGAATAATTAATGTTAACCATGCTGGTTTAACAAGAGGCATAACAACTTTCCACCAAATTTGGAATTCATTAGCACCATCAATTTTTGCAGATTCAATTAATTCCATTGGGATATCATCCATGAACTGTTTCATTAAGTATAGACCTAATGAATAAGCAAATGCTGGAACGATAATTGCCCATTGAGTATCAATTAAACCAAAGATGCTAAAGATCATGTATCTAGGAGTTGCTGTAACTTGTGCAGCGAACATTAGAGAGTAAACTACTAAACCGAAAATAATTTTTGAACCAGGGAAACGATGTTTTGCAAGTGGATAAGCGGCCATTGATGCAATAATAACGTGTCCGATAGTACCAACTAAAGTGATAAAGATAGTATTAAAGAAATATCTTGAGAATGGAACCCATGAATCTTGCATTAACATTGCTAAATCACTAAAGTTATCAGTAGTAGGATTTTGAACAAATAGTTTAGGAGGGAAAATGAATAATTCATTTAATGGTTTGAAAGCCGCATTAATTGAATATACAAGTGGATATGCACTAAATAATCCGAAGAAGATTAATAATGTGAATAACGCAATATCTCCACCCAAGCTTCTGCTCATTCTTTTTTTCATCTTAATTCTTCTTTTCTTAGCGCGAAGATAGAAGAACTTTTCAATTTTACCCATGGTATTTTCATCACGAATACCATATTTTTTTAGAAGTTTTTGTTGGCGCTTATAACGTCTCTTCTCAGCTTTTGATTGACCTACGCCCTGTAACGCATCATCATAAATATCTGCCATTATTAGCTACCTACCCTTCTTAAAATTTTTCTAATTAACGCATTGGCACCAATCATAATTAAGAATAGAATTGTTGCGATTGCACTCGCATAACCCATTTCCATACGAATTGATCCGTAGTCCATTAAGTGCGTTATAATTGTGTGTCCGGCATAGTTAACTGATGGGAACCCAGCCATTTGGATAGATACATCAGCGATTGATAATGCAGAAGTAATTTGCATTACGGCACCGAACATTAATTGTGATTTCATTTGTGGCAATGTAATAAACCATAATTCTTGCCAACGGTTTCTGATACCATCAATGGCACCAGCTTCATAAAGTGTTTTATCAACAGATTGTAAACCTGCAATGAATGATAAGAAACTTACACCAAGTGATAACCATAATTGTACAAGCATGATAATCCAAATAATATAATTTTCATTACTCAACCATTGTATAGGTTCATTAATAATTCCGAATTTAATTAAATAAGCATTAGCATAACCATAACTGTCACTTGAGAATATTAATTTCCAAACTAAGTATGCTGAACCAGAAATAGATGGAGCATAGAAGATTAATGTCATAAATGATCTTAATCTTGGACGAAGTTCATTAATTAACCATGCAAATACAAATGCTGCTATATAACCAAGAGGCCCTGTTACAACAGCTAGAATTAATGTATTTTTAATAGCAGTAATGAAGTTTTCATCATCAATAAATAATCTCATGTAGTTTTCCCAAGCAACAAAGTCTGGGAATTCTAGTAAGTTAAAGTTTGTGAAACTTAATATTAAAGACATGATTACAGGTACAACTGTGAAGACAAAGAATAAAATTACATATGGAGCAACTAGATAATAGTATTGTCTCTTAATGAAAATTTCCCTACGTAATCTTCCACCTCTCTTACTCCAACGTTCCATTTTATAAGTAAGAGAACCACGATTCTTTTCAATTCTTAATTTTTGTACTAAACGGTCATGTTTTTTATTGTATTCAATATATTCTTGGAAAGCTTGTTCATCATCCGGGTTAGCTTTATAAGCTGCATGATACTCTTTCCAAACTTCTTTAGATTTTTTAACTTCTTCTTTTAAAGCTGCAATGTTTAACTTAACTTGTGCATCAAATTCTTGATCTTGTGCTTTCCATTCAGCTTTCTTTCTTTTAATTTCTTCTCTTGTTCTTTTCTTTTCTTCAGAACGAGATAATTTTGCTTCAACTTTGCTTTGTCTTTGTTCTTCGCGTGAAGCATGTTTGCGGTTTTTATTAACCTTCTTATTTTCTAAAATAACTCTAATAATCTTGAAGGTAATAAGTGCAAATATTAACGAAAACGCGACGTATAAGAATACTTCCATTTTTTACCTCCTTATTAGTCTAAATTGAACTCGCTACGCTTACGGTCAATTTCATTGTTAATATTTTGAGCATAACTATATAATGTTTCTTTTGCATTATAATTGTTATTAATAACTGCACGGTATGCATTTTCAATTTCACGACCTGTGATATATGAACCGGCAATTTGTGGTATTTCACGAACGCCATATACATGATAATAAGTGTCGCTTATCTTATCATAACTATAGGCATCTTTATTTAAATATTCAGTTCCAAATGTTGATCCTGGAACACTAATATTTTTAACTTTTAAGTAGAAGTTATTAGGGTCATCAGCTGCGATGTAGTTAGTTACACCTGTTTGAACATTATATGGATCAAAGTCTCCATAACCCCATTGTTTTAATAATTGTTCTTGGTCAGCTTTAGGCCATGCAAGTTGAACGAATGATTCATAGTTTGCAGTAGCATGACGAGCAGAACTACCTAAGATACCTTCCATTTCTTTTCCGAATTCATCTTGGATAGAACCTGTCCACCATTTTAAGAATTCCCAAGAAGCATATTTCTTATCAGCATCTCTTTGAGCATTTTTAGCAATCATGATAGCAGCAGTACCACTAGCTACTGAAGTATGGTCAACTACAGTATAAGGATATCTATCAGCTTCAGGAACATTATTTCTTAATCCATAATCATCTTCTGCTGCATTATTAATTGTAATTTCAGTACCAGGAATTGGATAGAATGCCCAGTTACCACGAATTTCAGGAGCAAATACTGCTAAAGTATTATACATTTCATAATAAGAAATACCTAATGGCATTTCACCAGAACGGAAACGGTTAATGAATGATGCAGATTTAGGGAATGAATATTTAGTATAGAAATCTGTCCAATATTCAAATGTATCCATTGCTTCATTGCTTAATAAACCTGTTTCTTTAGCATCATCAGAATATAATTTTCCACCTCTTTGATATAGCATTGATACGAATGCAGGGTTTAATGCATTAGCACCAGCATCATTTACTGGTAGATAGAATTGTAATGAATTTGTTTGTAAATCAGTCATGATTGATAATACATCTTCCCATGTTCTTGGAACCATTGATTCCCAAGCATCACCGTATAAGTCTTCCATAATATCAGTTCTCACGAACATCATCATATAATTTTGTTTTTCAGGTAAAGCATATGTAGAACCATTGAATGTGAATTGTCTAATAGTACTTGGTAAGAAATATTTATTAACATGTTGCCAATAATCTTCGCCAAATTCAGCAGCTAAGTCTAATGTTGCAAAACGTAAACCATAGTTTACTGGTAAACCAGAATCAACGTTAATTGCTACGTCAGGACCAACACCAGCAAGAGCAGCTTTTAGTAATACGTCTGTACCAGTTAGTTTTAAGTTAACTGATACGTGAACATCTTTGCCTGGCACTTTGCCATTTATCTTAGCTCCCGACTCTTCTAAATATGTATTAAAGTTTTGGTCAATTAATTTTCTAATTACGTTAGCTTGGTCACGACCTAATGTCATCCAAACATCGATAGTAATATTTTCTAAATCTTCATTTCCTTCAATTGTTGTACCAATTTCAGAATAGTCAATTATAAATGAATAATAGAAACTTGCGATTGAGTTCCATAATGATTTAAAGAAACCTTCATTAGCTTTTGGTAATTTATAATCTGAATCGGCAGAATAAACTACTAAATAGTCTAATGTTAATGGGAATTCACGAAGTGTAGAAAGTAATGTACCTAGAGATGAAATATTAGTACTAAATGAACCTAATTGTTGAGTAACTTTCTTTGATAATTCTAAGAATAATTCAATTTGTTCAACAATAGTATCAATAACCCCTGTCTTATCACTCTTACCATCTTTATAAATTTCACCATCACCTACTGGATCTTCTTTATCGCTGTTTTTACTTGATATTCTTGCAATAGCACTTGATAATTTTACTAATCTATCGTGTGCATCTTTTAATCTAGCATTTAAGTTTAAATCTTCCATTTTTGTTAATTGATAGTCACGGTTTGTATCTGGAGATGCAGTTGTATATTTGATAATGTTTAAGTATAAAGCATTTAAATCTTGAGTAACATTTTCAAGTTCTTCTACTAATTCACCATATATACCTAATGTAACTTCCATCTTAATTGAGTGCCAACCCTTTTTTAAATAAAATTTGAAAGCACTACCTTCTTCTTCATTAGAACCTAAAGTAACATTTTGCCAATCGCTTGAGAATGCAAATACTGTAGATTTTAATTCTTCGAATGGAATTTCATTGTCAATATATACCATACGATGTGAATACATACCACGAACTAGATTTTGTCTAGCACGCATTGAAATATTATAGAAACCATCTTCTTCAATATAGAAGTCCCAAACAATCCAGTCACCTAATACTTTCCAACTATCGCCACCAATACTATTTAATTTAGTATTTTTAACACTATATGGATAAGTATTTGAACTTGTTCTGTCTGTAATTGGATATAAAGTAGGACTTGATGTATATGTGCAAGCTTCACCTTCAATACGGTAACTATAAGTCTTAGTTTGTTGATCAGTTAAACCTTGTTTAGCTAAATTATCTAAATATTGACTATAAGTTGGAGTAGTATCTACTTCTACAATTCCTATATTTTTTAATAAAATAAATTCTTTTACAGAACTTAATGTGATTGTATTTTCACCTTGTTCAAAATAATATTGATAAGGTTCTGTAACATAACCCATGTAATCTGAGAGATAACTTGTAATTTGTTGATATTCAACTTCAACTTGTGAAGGTTTAACGTCATTACCAGAAGTATCAGGCATTACATTTAAAGTCATATGCTTAGAGTCATAATCACTTTCAACTTCTTTCAAAGTTCCTGTGTCACCTTTCCAAACTCTTGAGAATACATAACTTTGATTAGACATATTTTCATCATAAGATTCATTTACAAAACCAACACGTGTATATTTTGCAGCTAATTCTGCTGCATTTGCTTTTCCTTCAGCAGTAAGTAAAGTAGTAAATAAAGTTTGTACTTTTGACATCTTATCTACAATGCTAGCTTTTGCATAATCTTCTGTTGAAACTAGTTCTTTAAATTCTACATAAGTAGTTGCAAGTCTATTAAATTCTTCTTGGCTTGCTGGATCAACTACGATAACCATCTTTCTTTCAATTGAAGATGATTTACTTTGTAATGTAGTAGTAACATATTCTAATTTTAAATTGTAGAAACCAGCTTTTGGAACATTGAATGTCCATGTAACAGCACCTTGGTCATTTATAAATAAATATTCACCATCAGCATTAATTTCAAGCTTTTTATTTGTAAAGTCTACATTATATCTTTCAACAAGAATTCCTGTTCCAGATAAAGCAGAATATTCATAAGCTTTCTTAATTAACCCTTCTGCTTCTTCTTGTGTAAGAGTAGGATTAACTACTTGTTGCCCAGTATTTTTTTTGTATGTTGAGTAGTCACCTGTTTCAATTCCATTAACAATTGAACTTGAATGATTATAAGTAAAATCAAGCGGTTCTTTTTTGTTAATTTGACCGATTAAAATGAATACTGCAACTACAACTAAAACTACTATAGCAAAGGTAATCAGTTTTTTATATTTCATAATTAGTTGCCTCTTTCTTTAACATTTCTAAACAGTTTTTTAATCTTTCAATTCTTAATGAACTATAAACAAATCCCGGTTCTTTGTTTCTAGCACACCAAAGTTTATAATGGGTATTTAAATATTTTTCTAGTTTTGTATTAATCAAATCATATGTTTCTAAATCACATTTTTGATTCATACAACCCTTTAAAAATTTTTGAACATCAAGTAATGCTTCTAATAATAAGTATGCATTATTAAGTTCTTGATGTATAAGTGAACATGAATCATCTAAATTTAATTTTTCTTTTAGATGATTTAAATATTTTTCATGATATTTATATTCATCATCAGTAAGTAAATTGTAGTAACATTTTCGTTTAAATACTTCAAGTAAGTCACTTTCTGTTTGAACTAATTCTGCATTAGTTATCGGATTAAATAACTTAGTGGAATAATCTCTATAATGTTCTTCGTTCAAGTGATAATTAGACATCTCAATTATCATCTTAGCTAAATACTCACTTTCTAACAAGTCTGTTAAACATTCTTTTATGTGATGAATGCTTGTACTATTGTAATTCCAAGAAAGTAATGAAGTATATACAATTCCTGGTAAACTAAATGGCAGATATTGTAAGTGACCAAAATCTCCCCAATCCGTTAAAATAATTCCAAGACCTCCATATCTATACGCAGCTTCCGCGGCATTCTTGACAGAGCCAAGCATTTCTGTATACTTTGCGGTTACAGCAGACCATGTTGATGTACCTGGTGCTGTAATAAATGGTCTTTTTAATTTCTTTAACATTTCTGCATTTTTTAAGAATGGGTAACTGTCTGTATAACCCCAATCTAATAAAATTGCATCTGGATCAAGAGTTTTAATGGCTTTAGGATGATGAATTATTACATCTCCCCAAATCATAGGTCTTTTACCATAACTCTTTGTAACACTAGCAAGTTTATTAAAATAATTTGTATACACTATTTCTTTGCCGTACAATTCACAAGCTTCTTTTGATTTACCATGACCTAATTCATAAGGCTCATCAAAATCCATATTGAAGTACGAAGAATTTGAGTGTGGAAGCATATCATCATACATTTGTTTTACTAACTTATAACTTTCTTCATTTGTCGGATCTAATGTTGAATAATATCTATTGCTTCCCCACATGTAGAATAAACCGTCAACATTTGCTAAGTCTTTAAATTCGTCTAACTTTAACCACTCTGTCATATGTCCAAAACCATTTTGGTTAGGCACTAAATCTATAAAGTGATCATTCGCATATTTTTCTATTTGTTTGTATTCATTAACACTTATATAATTTTTGTCTTTATTTACAAAAGGCATACTCTGATATTCAAAAGAGAAACCTTCTACATATAACTCTAAATGATTGTATTTTAAATCTGCTAAGAGATCAATTAACTCATAAACTGTTTTAACTGTCGGTACTTTTGACCTACTTATGTCATAATGGAAACCCCTAATTCTTAAATCAGGAGAATCCTTAATTGTCATTTCGGGAATTAAACCATGATATTTTTTCGCCAACTGTTTCAAAGTAATTAAAGCATAATAACATCCATTTAAATCTTCTGCTTTTATTACCACTCTTTTTTCCCGAATGGATAAACAGTAAGCTTCACTTCCTAATTTTTGATATTTAAAAGTAATTAAACCATTACGCTTATCAGAAACATACGAATCTACTATAATTTCCGCAAGCGCTTCCAACCTTTCATCAAAAAAAGAAGTATAATCAATTGTCTGGCAGGCAGCTATGTCTAAATATCGTTTTTTTTCTGAATTATGATACTTTAATTCTTTGCATATGGGAATTAACGATTTCATATACTTACCTCCTTTAGTGACAATTGTCCATACTATCATCTTATTATACCACAACAGAGTACCAATTTCAAACGAAACATTAATGAAAATTGTAGCGCTTTCATTTTCAAATTAAAATAAAAAGAGATTTCAATTGAAATCTCTTATTTTTTAAGGCTTTCAGCCATTTTTTCTTCAATTTTTTTACTATTCCAACGAGCTTTTAAAAGAGCAATTCCAGCATCTTTTACAGCATTACGACCAGGTACTAAATCGTGATAAGTAAAGAAGATAGTACCTAATATATTTGGATATAATTGATTAAATCTTAATTGGTTATCAATTTCTAAAGGGTTGGCCCATACTTGGTTAGCACCTAATTGATAAATAGCTTGTCCAGCATATAGTTTAGTTTTCGTTTCTAAACAACGCTCACTCCACCATTTTGCAAGATCGTGATAGTTAACATCTTTTCTTTCAAATGGGAAATAAAGTTGAGGAACTACATAATCAATCCAACCTTTCTCCATCCACTTATAAATGTCTGAATACAAATCAGCATAGCATTCTGTAACACCAGCAGAATGGAATGAACCTTTTTCCCAACCAGTTTCTTTTAAAGCTTTATTTGTACGATAGATTGCAAAAGGGCTAATACCAAATTCAACTTTCTTTCCAGATTTACTAAGCGATTTTTTCATAGCAAGATGAATGCTCTCAATCATTTCATCAACATTATTTCTTCGCCAATCATCAAATTCTAAACCTGGATTTTCTTTTAAAGCTTCTTGATAATCTTCTTCTTCAAGTTCCCTTGGAACTTTTGAATATGGATAAAAATAATCATCAATATGAACGCCAGTTACATCATAATTATCTACAACTTCCATGATAGTATCAGTTACAAATTTAATAACATTTTTACTTGATGGTTTTAATATTACTTTATTTGTTCCATCTAAAGTAGTGTCTTCTTTATGAAGTCTAGCGTAGTTATTAGGAGCTAAAGTATCTAAGTATTCTTCTTTAGTCATTTCCATTTTTTCAAGTGGAACTTGAGATACACGATATGGATTCATCCATGCATGAACTTCAATATTATATTTTTTAGCTTCTTCAATAACAAACTGTAATACATCAAAGCCAGGATCTTTGCCTTCTGTTCCAGTTATAAATCTACTCCAAGGATTCAAATTAGATTTATAATAAGCATCATTTGCTGGTCTTACTTGGAAAATAATTAAATTCATATTATATGATGCAATTACTTCTACCATATTCTTTAAATATGCTTGATAACTTTCAATATCTTCCATAATAGGTGTATCAATGTTAACTACATTTGATACCCAAACCCCACGAATGCTTTCATCATTATATTTATATTCAGGTAACTCAACAGCTTTTTTGTTACCATAGTAGTAAACTAAATTTCTACTATTAAATTTATGTAATTTCACTTCTAGAATTCTCTCTTTCTTAAAATAAATATGCCGCAAGCAGCAATCATTGGTAAAATCATTAAAGTACCAAAATTACAGTTCATAGAAGATGTTGGAGGAGTATCGGTATCAGTTTTACCATCACCACCATCGTTATTTAAACCTTTGCCAACTGTTATTGGGCCTACAATAATTTCTTTTTCAACATCGCCATCATTAATAATAAACTTGAATGTTACAGTACCATCTTTAATTGTTGTATATTTATAGCTATATGTACCATCACCATTATCTTCTAAATTATAGTTTGTCATGAAATTTCCACCATTTACAGATACATGTAATTGAGCAGAAACCGGCAATTCAGCAGGGCTATCAACTTCAATTAACATTACAATGTTTTCACCAACATTATATACTTTTTCAGTATCAATGTTATGACTAAATGTTGGTCCTTCATTTTCTGATGCATTATCAAACTTAATAATTACATAATCATGTGGATTATTATCTAAATCATATATTCTTAAAACAAAATCAAAGTTTGCCACACTCTTTTGAGTAACAGTAATGATATTGCTTTTTCCACTATTTGTTTGGTTAAAAGCTTGTTTAATTGGAATGCTCGGATCTGCAAAATTAATTTCTGTAGTACCTTTAGGAACACCATAAATTACATATCCATTTGCATTTTTAACTTCATTAAATTTAATTATATAATCTGTAGTTGTTTTATATATTTCAACATCAACTTTTTCAGTTACCTTGGCATCATTAAATCCATAAGTAGGATGTAATGCACCTCTTAAACAGTAATTCTTTAAACTGTTATTCGCAATCACTAAATATTGATCTGAACTAACCAAATTTCTATAAGAGAATAGCACGAATCCTGATACATATCTTTTCAAAAATTCAGTTGAATTTAAATAATCAAATTGTTTTTGTACTACCAATCCATCTTGCCATTCAGGAGCTCTATAGATTGCTGTACCAACATATAACTTAACATTAGTCTTAGAAACAACCTTTGCCCACCAATTTACAATTTCTTTATAGTCATCACCATAATTATAATAAACTTGTGGAAGAATATAATCTAACCATTCTTCTTCAACCCATTTTTTTGTATCAGCATATAAATCTGTATATGCACTATAACTACCACAAATAACATTCATACCACCAGGTTGACCACGGTCTGGACATCTAGTACTGTCAGCAGCCCAAACAGCAGCAGGAGATATACCGAATGCAACAGCTTTTGATGGATTTTTTACATTGTATGCATCAATTAAATTATGCACTCTTTCAACCATTTTATCAACGTTACTTCTACGCCAATCTGCTTTGCCTAAAGTTCCTCCGCCACTTACGTATGCATTATAGTCTTCAGTATCATATTTTGATTCAATACCACCACTAGGATAGAAATAGTCATCAAAATGAATTCCATCTACATCATAATTTTCAATAATTTCTGAAATTGTTTTTTCAATATGAGAAATTGTTTTTTCTCTGGCTGGATTTAAAATTAATTTTCCTTCAGCACCATTAACTACTGTACCAAGGAATTCTTCGTCATCCATAATTGTTAGTGGGTTATCAATATTAGGCGCAACATTTAAAGTTTTAGCTCTTAAATCTAATTTGATTTGTTCAATTTCTTCTGCTGTCTTTCCACTTGTTACGCTTGAAGCAGTAACACGATAAGGATTTAGCCAAGCATGTAATTCAATTCCTCTTTCATGTGCTTTTTCGATAAACCAACTTAACATATCCCATCCAGGGTTAACACCATAACCAGCTAAAAATTCACTCCAAACATTATATTTTGATTCATATAATGCATCATTTGCAGGTCTAATTTGGAAGAAAATAGCATTTAATCCTGTGCTTTCAACTTTATCTAAAATTGTAAGTAAAACATTTTGATAATCTTTAATTGCTTTTTCTCCTGTACCTTTTTGTGTTGTAATATCAATATTCGAAACAGTTGAAACCCAAACACCTCTTAATTCAGATACATTTTCTCCTGAAATTGCGGCTTCAGATTTTGGGACAAAAACTACTACTGTTAACAAAAGTGTAATAACGATAGTAGTTAGTACTTTAATAAATTTATTCATTTTACTTTCCTACCCTTTCTTTTAGTCTTTCATAATTTTTAAATAAAATTTTTTCAATATCTTCTTTAGAAAAATCACTTTCTTTTAATGCCTTAATTAAATTTCCCACATCAGCATGACTTTGTAAATCATCAAGATTACTATTATCAAAATCTGATAAGAAATTCATCATATCTAACCCAAGCATTACATTATCAATACCCATAAATTTAACAAGATATTCGATTTGTTTAACAAATCCCTTACAATTTTGTTCTTCTTTATTTTTACTAACAAAATTTCTTGCAGCAACAGCTCCTACCATTCCGCCAGCTTCCTTTAACGCAATTAATTGTTCATCCTTTAAATTACGAACATGATTTGATAAGGCATAAGCATTAGAGTGTGATGCAATTAAAATTTTAGGTTTTTGAGCTAATACTTCATAAAAACTCTTTTCATTTAAATGTGAAACATCAATTATCATATCATGTTCATTCATATATCTAATAAACTCAATACCTAAATCAGTTATTCCTCTTTCTGGATTAGCTTTTGCACCTGTTGCTAAATGGTTTTCTTCATTCCAAGTAAGCATAGCATGACGAATGCCCATTTTATAAAGAGTATCTAATTCTTCTAATGTTTTAACATTTCTCAATCCTTCTAAACCATATATTACATCAAATTGGTCTTTATATGGTTCATACTTTTCTAAAGCACGTTTATACGCTTCAATTACATCAAAATCAGCATCAAAATAAACTACCCAAATACCCCCAACAATATTACCTTTTTTTAAATCATCTAAATGGTATTTTCCAAAAGGATCGTTTTCTTTTCTAAATGCTAAATTATAAAATATATCACTATGTGAATCGTAAACTTTCATTTTATCACCCAATCTATTATATCATATTCGTTATTATTTTTCAAGATGTAAATAACAAAAAAGATAGAGAACATATTGTTCTCTATCTTTGTCTTTTCTTAAGAATGAATAATGCTAACATTGCAGGAACTAATGCCATACCTACATATGTACCAAAATTACAGTTCATTGAAGATGTTGGAGGAGTATCTGGATCAGGTTTATCACCCACTGGAGGATTTGTTGTAGCATCTTTTGTATAAGTAATAAAATCACTGTATACAACTGTAGTATCTAATCCGTCTGAGATTTCTAACTTAATTACACATTCATCGGTTGCAACACCAAAGCTCTTATATTCGGCTGTAATATTATCTTCATTGTATTGAATATTTTGTAGTTTATATGTAAATGGTCCATCCATTCCTTTAAATGATAAACTAAATTCATATGTTAGTTCATCACCTTCTTCATCAGTTGCATATGGAACTGTAATATATAGCATATCATCTACTGTTAAATTAGTTGAACTTAATTCAATAACAACTGGATTAGGGGCTTTATTATAATCAATAGTATCAAAGTTTAATTTAGTATATTTACTACTTGCATAATAATTATCAGAAACAGCTTGAATATAGTAATCAAAATTACTTGCATATCTAATTTCAGTTCTAATAACATCTGCATCATAACCTTTTACAATAGCTACACGATATTGGTTGTCATTTAGATTAAATTCAGTACCTTTTGGTAAACGATAAATTTGATACATACTAGCATGTTCTACGGCATCAAAACTTAATTCTAAGTAACGTTCATCACTAGTCTCACGAATTGTGATTTTACCAAGTTCTAAATCACTATAATCAACATTCTTTTTAGGAAGTGGTAATGCAGGACTATTATTCCATAAGTTGTAGAATAGATTACCAACACCTTGCTTATGAGTATCATTTTGGAAAACAACTAAATCACTATAAGCATAAATTGCACTACCTTTAATACATTCAAAATTCTTATTGTATTTTAATTGTGAAATCATTTCTTTTGGATCAGTATATTCTTTGTCACTTCCACCATGATATTTGTAAATACCATGTGCAACATACATCTTAACATCTTTTTGACCACTAGCGCGTCTAGTTTCATTTAATTTAGTAACAATATTTGCCCACCACTTAACGATATCAGCATAAGGAACTTCGTTGCTACCAAATCCATAATATACTTGTGGAGCAATCCAATCTACATAACCAGCTTCTACCCAATATTTAGTATCAGCGAATAATTCATGATTTGAATTATATGCACCACAGTGAGTATTAGATCCACCTACAGCAGTATTTGGGGCATCGTGACAATATGCACTATTTGATTGCCATACAGCTGCTGGTTTTGAACCAAATTCAACTTCTTTATCTAATTCTTCATTTACTTCATCAACTAACTCACGAATTTTTTTCATTAAGTTGTTTAAACTTTTTCTTCTAAAATCACCTAGTGTTAAATCAGCAGGTAAATCATATTTTTCTGGATCATTTTGATAATCCATATATGTACCTAAGTCATTCATAACATTAACACCAGTTAAGTTTTCTTTATAACTTGTTCCACCAGCAAAACTTAAATTAGATTTTTGTGGGTCAATTCCATCAGCACTTCTTGAACTTAAATAGAAATAATCATCAAAATGACATCCATCAACATCATACTTAGTAATGATTTCTTCAATAGTATTTAAGATATGTTGTTGAACTTCAAGTTCGGCAGGATTTAAAATAAGTTTAGAATCATAATCACCCATTAAAACATATTCAGGATGTTTTTTAGCAAAATTGTTTGAAGCTAAATTTGCAATTGCTTTTGCTTTAGTTTCAATTAATTATTCATCAGTATAATAAATTGCATCTTTGCTTAATAATTCACCTTCAGTAACTCTAAATGCATTCATCCAACATTGGAAATACATATCTCTTTCATGAGTAACTTCTACCATCCATTCAAGTGGATCCCAACCAGGATTAACACCTTGACCAGCTAAGAACTTACTCCAATCATTATATTCAGATTCATAGAAAGCATCATTACAAGGTCTAATTTGGAAGAATATTGTATTCATATTATACTTTTCTAAAGTATCTAATACCGCAAGATATGCTTTTTTATATTCTTCAATAGCTTCAGCTGATGTACCATTTTGTTTTGGCATATCATTATTCCAAACAGTAGCTACCCATGCACCACGCATTTCTGATTGATCAGCTACAAATTTTACTGGTATTTGAACAGGTCCACCAGTATAATTATAAGTTATTGTTTTACCTGATAAAACAACATTTTCATATTCTTTTTCTTCTGCTGCAGAACTAATAGTAAATACACAAGATGTTGCTAATACTACTAATACTACAAAATATTTGATTATTCTTTTTACCATAATTTTCTTCTCACAATCTTTTGACGATCATATATATTAAATGCTTCAGCATACATAGTTCTATTTAGACAACCACGTACTCTTGCAAGTGATGTATAATAATCGTAATATTTAAAATCTTTACTATTCATAACAAACCAATGTTTATGTAATGCTTCACACCATAAATCATATCCAGGAGTAATATCTATATAAACATATGGTTCAAAATCTAAATCGTCTTCCCAGTTTTCCGCAAAATAAATTGGAGCATAGTGACGTTTTCCTTGAATCTTATCACATTCAACAACACTTGCTAAAAATTGTGCATCTGGAACAATGTAGTGTGTTGCATTGTGATCTTTATGCATTGTAGAATGCCAATGTGTAATAATTAAATCAGGTCTTACTTCTCTAATAATATTAGCTACTTCATATCTAACTTCTTCATTATTTGGAAGTTCACCATCTTGATATCTTAATACATAAGCTTTACCATTCATCATTTCAGCAAATGCTTCAGCTTCTTCAATTTTTTGTTTACGATATTCTTCTACTGTTAAATGAGCGGGATTACCACGTTCACCAGCAGTAAGAGCAAGTGTATAATTCTTACCACCTAATACAGCATTTGTTGCCATAACACCACCAGCAGTAAGTTCAGCATCACCGATATGACCACCAATAGCAAGTATAACTTTTGGTTTATTTTCCATATTATTTAATCTCCTTTTTCATAATTGCGAAACTTTGACAAATTCTAAATCCAGCATATAAATATATATATCTTGCAGGATTTTCAAGACCAGTAAAGAATGTCATAAAACTTGATCCTTGTTTTTTAGAATAATCGCATAGACTACAGAATAAACTCTTTCCAAGTCCTCCGCCTCTAACATTAGGGTCTACTGCGATTCCATCTAAATGCCCACGACCTGTTGATTCAGTATACATAGGACCTGTCCAACCTGCCATTCTACCATTGTCTGAAACGATTAAGAATGGATAAGGTTTTTCTCTATTTAAGTTATATCTGATACTTCTAGCAAATCCTGGATTATTAATTGCTTCACAGAATTCTTCAACACCATAGTGTTTTTCTGGATCATAAACTTCAATTTTTAAACCCTTCTTTTCATTTTCTTCCATTCTCTTTAAAACATCTGGATTCATTTCAAATTTAGCAAGTGGTAAATGGAATGCATCAATATGTCCTTGAGCGTGGAAATCATTTCTTGTTAAGAAGAAATAATAAGGTGTGTTAATTGGAACAGCAGGTAATCCTGGATGATTATGTTTTTCAGTTTCAGGAATATACCATGGCCAATTACATGGACCAAGGAATACACTTCTTACAAAAGTTTTACCATTAGCTTTAAACCATTCAACAACTTTTTCAAACAACTTAGTTGCTACATATTGTCTTCTATATTCTTTTTTAACAAATATTGTATTAAAGTAACCTGGTTTTGTTGCATCATCTTCATCTTCTTTTCTAATCCAACCACAAGTAAAACCAATTACTTTATCACCTTCAACAGCAACGAAGGCACCACTTTCTTTAAAGTGTGGGTTTTTGTATAAAAAATTATAAAAACCTTCTTTTTCAAATTCTTGATAGAAACCTTCACTTACAACATCACTCATAAATAAGTTGTAAACTTGTTCTCCAAATTCATTTACAGTAAAATTCTTTATTAGCATTCTTCGATCTCCTTTTTAATTTCTTCTAAATTAGCCATAATATAATTAGCTGCACATACCCTTAATCTTATATGTTTTGTATTATTTCTTGTAGGGTGAACTCTATTTGATAACATACAAAAAGCTACTTCATTAATTCTATCAACCCATACATTTGTACCAGTAAAACCAGTATGGTCAATTGTTTCTTCACTTGTTAAGTCCCCTGAAGAACAATTATAATCTTTAACAATCCAGCCAATACTTCTTTGTAATTTCATACAAGAATTGCCAACTGTTTTACTTGCGAGTGGTTTAAATAATTTATCAACAGTAATTGGTGATAATACTTTATTTCCATTGTAAGTACCTTTATTTAAAATCATTTGTAAAAACTTACTCATGTCTTTGATTGTTGAAAACATTCCAGCATGGCCCGCAACACCACCTAAGATATATGCAGTTTCATCATGAACTTTGCCTCTTACAATTCCTTGAACAACAGGATCATTTCTTTCTTCAGTTGGAGCACATCGATTTACATCTACAGGATTATAACTTGTATCTTTCATCCCAATTGGATCATAAATATATTTTTTTGCGAAAACATCTAGTGGCATACCACTAATAGCTTCAACAATTTTACCTAACATAATATAGTTTAAATCAGAATAAACCATATCACTACCACATTCAAAATTAACATCCGCATTTAAAACTTTTTCCCAAGCTTCTTCTTTTGAAGTTATTTGACTTGGATTATATAAACATGGTTGTAAACCACTAGTATGTGTTACCAAATGATAAACCATAATATTTTCATATTTAAACTCTGGAACAAATAATTGGACTTTATCAAATAAACGAAGTTTACCCATTTCGATTAATTTCAAAATACAAGTTGTAGTAGTAGCTACTTTGGATACACTAGCCATGTCATATATAGTATCTATACTATTTACTTCTTCTTGTGGATATTTTGCTTTTAATCCTACAACATTCATATATACTTTATCTTTTAATATTACTGCATATGTTGCGCCTGGATATGCGCCTATATCAACACCACTTTGTATTAGTTGATGTAAATTTTCTAAATACATATATATCACCTCTTGTAATAGTTTATCATATTTTAAACATAATGTAAATAAAAAAATATATTTATCTTTTAAAAAAAATAAGGTCAAACGACCTTATTTTTAATTAAAATCCTAAATAACGATTTGTTATGTATTCTTTGGCGGAATCTTCTAAAGTTTCAGCAACTTCTTCAACTTTAACGTACTTATATTCTAATGTGATTCCTTCTGGAAGTGGTAAATATTGTAATTCTTCATTAATTAAAGCTTCTAATTTTTTAGCTTCTATATCATATTGAACTTGGTATTCTACAAGATTTTTATATTCAGATTCAGCGTTTACACCGAATGCAAGATTTTTAATTACAACTTTTTTACCTTTATAATTTTCAGTATTATTATGAATTTCTGTGCATACTGCTACTAATTCTTTGATTAAATTTACACCATCAAAACATACAAAGTTAGTATTTTTTGCAATTTCTCTACATGTATTAATTGTGTGTTCATCAGCAAATAAATAGCGGTTACCGAATTGGTATGCCCATAAACTTTGTTTAAATGGTGATAAATAATGTTCTAAGAAATTACCTTGAATAAATTCAACACTATTTTCACTTTCTACAACAGCATCAAAAATTACTTTTGGAGCACTAATTTCTTCTGGACGATCTTTTAATGCTTCTGGTTGTAATACATCTAGTTCTACAGCATATTTAGAAACGTTAGCTTTTTGAGCCTTTAATACGTTATATACTAAAACATTTGCTGAATTTAAGTTATGCATTTTTGGTGGATAAACTACACCAGTTTTAGCATTTTTATGCCATAAAACATATTCTGTACTAAGTTCTTTATAAGCATCAAATAATACTTGATATTCGTTATCAATAAAGTTATCAAATACATTTGCTACATAACCTTCATAACGAGGGAAGAAAATAGTATTTTCATTAAAACGTTTATTTAAATCTCTGCTTAATTGTTTTCTTTCTTCATCAATAGCTGTATTCCATTTACGACTATATTCAGGACCTTTTGGACCCATTGACATTTGAATTTTACCTTCAGCAACTAATGAACTTAAGATTAAGAATAATTCTTGATCATTAATGTCTTTCTTAATGTTAGCTGAAATTCTAACTTGTGGCACAGCCACGAATGGTACTTCATTAAATACCTTTAAAACTTTTTGTGCATCTAAATTCATAATTAATATCTCCTTTTTTTTGCCTATACCATAATACCAATTTTTAACCCAAAAGTCAACTAATTATACTACCTTTTTACAATCTTCCCTTTGCAGCCAACAACCGTATTTTGACTAGGAATATCCTCTAATACAACCGCATTTGCACCAACCTTTACAAAGTCACCAATATAGATATTTCCTAGTATTTTTGCACCTGCACCAACTATTACATTATCACCAAGAGTAGGATGTCTTTTACCTTGTTCTTTTCCAGTACCACCAAGTGTAACTCCTTGATAGATTGTACAGTCATTTCCTATGATTGAAGTCTCTCCAATCACCACTCCTACCCCATGGTCGATAAGCAAATTTTTCCCTATTGTTGCAGCTGGATGTATATCCACACCTCTTCTTTTTTTGACTCCATTCATAATTAAGAAAGCTAAAAACCTTATCTTATATCTATATAAAAAATTAGCTATTCGATACCAAAACAAAACCCTTAAACTATCATTAAATAAAAGAATTTGAAAGGTTGATTTCATCGCTGGATCTCTTGCCTTTATGGATCTAATATACCTATTCAAAGATATCACGATACCGATCTATTCCATCATGTGCAATCATTAAGATTACACTATTTGGATGTTCTTTTTTTAAATCTAAAGACACCTTTAAACATGCTCCACTACTAATTCCAACTGGTATTCCATCTTCATTAATTTCTTTTGTTTTTTCAATTGCCTCTTTCCTTTTTATATATATAATATCATTCTTTATCTTGGATGAATGATTTAAAATATTTGCTCCAATTCCTTCTATATATTCCTCTTTATCTGGTAATACACCTATTACTTTTATCTTTGGATAACACTTTTTCAATACCCGATTTATTGTATAAAAAGTGCCTCCACTTCCAATTCCTAAAACAACATAATCAAGATGTTTAAAACTTTTTACAATCTCTTTACATAAACTTATATATCCCAAAGGATTATATAAAGAAGTAAATTGATTGATATATACATATTCTTTATTTAATCGATAAGTTTTTAAAATTTTGAGAGTTCCTTTCATCCCTTCTTCTTTGCTTGTTTCTAAAACAACTGTACCGTCTTTTTCGATTAGTTTTCTTTTTTCATCATTTCCCTGGGGCATTATTACTATCAACTTTTGCTTATTTAATTTACATAGTCTAGATAAACTAATACCTAAATTACCACCTGTTGCACAAACAAATGTTTTATTTAAATCTTTTAAATTCTCCATAAAAGATAAAGCTGCTCGATCTTTTATAGAACCTGTTAAATTATCTGGTTCATATTTTATATATATACCTTTATACTCAATTACTCTTGTATTACCTATTAATACATTCAATTAAATCACCAATACATAATATTACATAAAGTGATTAATTATGATTAAATGCTTTTATCTACATTATATTGACAATAGTAAATAATTAATTAATGATGAATCTAAAACACACAAAGTACTAATCTTTTTACCAATATCTTTAATAGAATGACCTAAATGATATAATTTATCTCTATCTATAATAATATATCTATCGTGTACTTTATTTGTATTAATTATTTCTAATAAACCATATTGTTTATTAAACATTATTAAATCAGATTCTCTTATTTTATTAGTTTGTTGATTTGTATATATGATTACTTTTACATTTTCTTTTTTTACTATTAATCTATCAATAACTGTTCTA